>CAYYZT010000109.1:0-9578 GCA_964476015.1 uncultured Chitinophaga sp. | reverse complement strand
GGGTGTTCTCCGCCAAGTCGGACGCCAGCACGACGTTCCGCTGCCCCTTGCGTGCCGAAAGGCTTGCAAGCTCCTCCGCCAAAGGCCTGATGATGGACGTGTGGGACGAGGGGGCGGCATACGGAAACGCGAGCAGTTCCTCGGCCGTGAGGAGGAAGTCGGCACGCTCCTTCCTGCGCCTCGACTTCATCTCGGTGTTCTGCCGCAGGCCGCTCCACCCTTCGAGGTGCGCTTCTCGGGCGGTGTCGGTGGTGGACTCGGCCAGCCTGCGCACCCGCAGGCGGATGGAGGCGAATTCCTGGCCGTCGGCCTCAAGGAATATGCGCAGGTCGTGCATGGTCACTTCGGATATCGTGGTGTCCGAGCGGTCGACCATCACCGTTACATGGGCTTCCGCCATCTCGCGGGCGAAGTCCGAGCATCCGCCGAGCCCCAGGCAGAGCAGGATGCAGTACATTGCTGTTCTCATGTCAATTGGGTTTTTGTATGAATATTGTTCTGGCTTGGAAGAGGCTGGCGATTGGGCCTGAAGAGAGCAAGTTCGTTCCGGTAGCTCTGGGCCATCTCCTTGCGGGCGTTTTCCAGATATGCCTCGTAAGCGGCGGCCTCGTCCAGGTAGCGCCTGTGCTCCTCAATGCCCGCCAGCGCGGCCTTGTCGGCCTTTTGCACCTCGGCATGCAGCTCCTTCACGCGCCTCTCGAGCTTGTCCGCCACCTTCGCCTCACGTTGCGCATCCTGCCGCAGCTTGATGTCGGCGTCGGTAGGGTTGTATATGAGATTTACGAAGATGCTTGCCGAGAAGAAGAACACGCTGACGATGACGGAGAGCCATTCGGGTATCACCATGCCTCCGCTGTCCACCATGACGATCTCGCGGAGAACGGCGAGCGCGTAGAACATCGCCGCCGCGGCCGCCACCGATATGAGTATGGCCATGCCCTTGGCGAACCAGTTGGGGCACAGCCGCACCCCCTTCGCTATGGCCGACGTGGTGATGACGAAGATGACGGGGAAGCATAGGGTTATGGCCACTGCCACGGGCCAGAGAGGAAAGAGGGCCTGGAATGCGAAGTACACGTTGACCCCCTCGGCGAGCCCGAGGGCTCCCTTGGCTACGTCCACTTTCCACGACCCTTGCCAGTCGTACCCGCCTTGGCTGTTGAATATGTTCTCCTTGTGCCGGTGCTGCCTGATTTCCTCCCGGAGGCTGTCGGCTTCCGTCTGCAACGACTTCGTACCCGCCTTGGCTTCTCGCGATTCCGTTTCAAGGGCAAGGGCGTGCTCGTCGGGTTTGAGCCGCGCCTTCACCTCGGCCGCAAGGTTCTGGAAGAAGAAGCCGATGTCGGCTTCCGGTACGGTCTCGACGCCCAGTTGGGCGGCGCGGTTAAGCTCGCTCCGCTTGCGGGCGATCTGTTCGTTTACGCTTTCTCGTAAACTCTTGAAAACATGGGTGTGATGTTCCATGACATTTGGTTTATGAAGTGAGAAAATATCCTTCTATTCCGGCTGAGCTTCGTTCTGCGCGGAGGAAAAATTGTCTGATGCGTTCTCTTCCGATCCTAGGGGTATAGGTGGGCCGGAATGTCCAGCGGCCGCGGTCAGCCAAGAAGTGATGTTCGCATGCCGCGCCTTGGCGGTCTGATGGAACATGCGCTCGTACTCGTAGGGCATGTCCTTAAGGTCTCGATTGTGCATAGGCTTTTCTTAGTTTCAGCCTTTATGCTCCGAACGACAAACTGGGGAAAAGTATCTTGACAAGCGTGGAAAGCTTTTGCTATGCTGCTCTGTAGCACTTGAATATGGCGCGAACCGATTCTTGATGCTTTCCCTCTGTGTTTGTCGAAAGGCTGCATGGGGGGCTTTTGTTTGGATTTGTTTTCTTATATTTTCGGAATCAACTTTCAACGGAAACAAGCGGGAGAAGCGGAATAGTTTGAACCAAAAAAACTTCCGCGGAATGCCGCGGATGAAACATCATGAATATGACCAGAGAAAAAAGCAGGCCGTGCATCATACCGCCTGATATAAAAGAAATCATAATGTCAAAATTTGCGATGGGGAATGTCGATAAGGCGCAGCACAATAACTTGCTCGCGGACCACTTTACGAAGTGCATTCAAAACGACGGGGCGCACAAAAAGTCGGAAAGGTTTCCTGACGAGCTTTTGGACAGAGTGCAGAGCAAATGGCCGAGGAGAAAACAGGCAAAATTCAGTATCGGCCGTCGAAGCATCGCACAGTGGTTCGGGGAGGATCCTTCAGCAGCCGGTGCGCCACTTATAGTACGTGACGTCATTCTGCAAATTACTATGGGCTGCTTATGGAAGGATTATGCAAAGAAGCCCGACAATTATTACAAAAAGGGGGAAGCACTGCACCTATCAATTCTGGGAAAAAAGGAAAAGCGGATTATGGAGCCTATTTGGCTTACCAGTGCGCAGTTGGATGAGTTTTTGGCAGATAGCCTATTATGTGGGAACGAAATCCCTGCGAAGTTTTATTATAAGACGAGCCTCCATTTTCGTGTAATAAGAATGCTTAAAAGAAGTCGCAAAGTCTTGGTACTTGGGGGCCCGGGAACGGGAAAGACATCCGCCCTTGTAGCGATAGGGCTGGAAAAAGCTGAGCTTAACTGGAACGTTCGGTGGGTCGATTTTGCCGAGGAGCTTCCTTTTTCTGTTCCAGACTTCAAAAAAGAATTGGCTTTCGTTAGGGCGCAGCAGGAACTATCAATCCTTTACATATTCGACAATGTGCATTTGCGGCCAGATTTGGCATATGGCTTTGCCAAGCTGCTTGACGCTTTCAAAACGTGCTACATTTTTTCGGCGAGATCAGTATTCCCCGAATCGCTCTTAGTTCCAAGACATCTCGCTACCTATCTGCATCTTTTTAAGGAGAATGAGACGGTTCATTATAAGGTTACTTGGAAGGACGCAAATGGAATTGTTGATTCTTACATGCGTCAATTACCACCAAGATTTGCTGTTAATGCAGTTTCTATCAAGTTTAATAGGATGTTCAAGTCGTGCGGTAGCAACTTGTATCTGTTTAAAATAGCAATATTTGCATGGGAACGACAAGGGTTTAAAAGAGATGTATGCAATTTCCCCAAGGAGCAAATCATTGAGCGAATTGCATTTGAATATCTCGGCCTGCCAAGGAAAGAAGATGCCGATACCAACGACGTACTGGCAATATCGGTTCTTTCGGAATTCGGCATTCCCTTCCCTCATTTTCCCGATACCCTTTCGGGGAGTCCGGAGTACTACCTTAAGAGTGGATTAGTTGAAAAGTACATCCTCAGAGAGGACGATGTAAGTGTATCGGCATACTTAGTGCTGGAACCCGAGTTGGCGACATATATACTTGAAGCCGCCCTCACAGGCGGTTATCTCACCTTTGAAACCATAGACTCCTGTAGGCAAAGGATCCTAACGACATTTTTCGAGAATGTTCTTTGCCACCATTCTGTGCCGACAGATTCGTTATTCCTGATGCTATTTAGGGACTCATGGAACCGCAATAGAGCAGAGAAGCTCAGAGATATTCTTCGATGGCAGAAAACTTTCGATACATTCAGTTCAGTCATCGCCAGAGGTAAGAAGAGGCGACTCAGTCCAGATTTCCATACTCATGCCGTAATGTGCATTGCGCATGTTGTAACTCTGATTAGGGGAAAAGACGGATTTCAGGACTACTTAGGTGAATTCTTCTCTTCATATTCGGAGCACGAAACTTTGGAGATTATCTACTCTATGTCGATAGATAGTGAGGCAATTCATCCGCTTGGCAATTTTCTCTTAGAACTGACGAGATATTACTCCCTTAATAACCCGGTCGACTTTAAAAGGATCGGCCAAGCTATAGTGAAGGACAATTATCATTGGGAAGGGGTGATGTTGCGGGTACTCACTGACATATCACTTTCGCTTATGGATGAGGAGCAAAAGGCTCAGGAATGTAATAGATTTCTGTCGGGTATAGACTTTTACTGTTTTGGTCAACTAGACCGAAATGAAAAATCGGGATGGGCTATTGACAGGCTTCTTAGCATTGCTAAGGTTGGAGCTATGCAGGGATGGAGGGATTATTTGCACGGATATGGTCATGAGAAGATGGGCAACGCGTTCCGTGTAGTCATAAGTCGCACATTGCGCAGGTCACGAGGGCTGCGTAGAAAGGGTTCGATCATTATACACAACCACGGAGATATTTTTAACCACCTTAAAGCTTTGCTCCCGAATTTAAACAATGGCAATAAGGAGCAGTTCGTCAAGGGTCTCTCATGGAACGATATATGCACGGAAGTTGAAACTCAATATGGCAGTGAAACCAGAAAATCATTGGAGGCGTTGTTAAGCTAGTCAGAAACGCATGTTCATTAAAGTCCTCACCCGCAAATCGCCATCCTACGGCCAGCTCATCGACTACATCCTTCGAGAGCAGCAGGGGCAGAACCCATTCCTGCTTCAGAACTTCCGCGGCACGGATAGGGAAGCATGGATAACTGAGCTGAAAGCGGGCGAGGCGAACCGGGCCAACAGGCGCAAAGACAACGTAGCTCTGTACCACGAAATCATGAGCTTCCACCAAGGCAGCACGATACACCTCGACGACGAGAAACTGCGCAGCCTTGCCTACGAATATGCCAAGACCCGAAACCCAAATGCCCAAGTCATCGCATCGGTACACCGAGACACCGACCACGTACATTTGCACTTCCTCGTAAGCGGCACCGAGCACGCCACGGGAAGGGCGACCCGTCTCTCCATGGCAGACCTCCGCGGCCTCAAGGAGCACATGCAGGAGTTCCAGCAGGAGCAGTATCCCGAATTGTCGGACTCGTTGATAGACTTTCAGAAGGATGGCCCCAAAGTACCTGATAAGGAATTTCAACTCCGCGAGCGTACCGAAAAGCCCATCCTCAAGGAAAGGCTCCAAACTGCCCTGACGGACAGCTTCTCCAAGGCGATGTCACGAGAAGAGTTTACGACCAGGCTTAAAGAGGAATACGACATAGAACTGTACGAACGAAACGGGAATCAGACCGGAGTAGCCTACAACAATCAGAAGTTCAGGTTTTTCACGCTGGACTTCGACCCGTCGGCGCTGAATCAACTGGATGAAATCGAGCAGGAGTTGAGCGAGCTTGAAAAACTGCGCACCCCTCCCGGCCAATCCTTGAATCGCTTGGAGGAATTCACAAAGTCGGAACTTTCCGCAGAGGCAGAAGCACCTACTGATGCAACTTTCATGTCAGCCGAAGGTCTAAGCAGCGAAAAGGAACCTTTGACCGAAGGGACACAGCAAGACATGTTTGTAGAACAAGACCGCACGTAACAACAAATGCAATTTGTTCGCTACGTAAAAATCCCGAACTTGTTCCTGCCAAATGCATCTCCTCTAGCGCAAAAGTCGCCCAATGCTCCAATCCCACCTTGCTTTGCTAGCCGTCCTGTTCATGCTCCCAATTGGGATGGTCGCACAGACGGATATCCCAAAGGCGCCCGCCCTTCGAAGCAGCCTGACGTACCACATGGAGGACGGAAAAAAAGTTTACCAAGTCTCCCTGTCGGGCAATGAGATATGGAAAGACAGCCTCTTTAACGCCGAAGTGCGGCGGCTCACTGGTTCTAGGAAGCTCGCCACGTTCGACCTGTCTAACAATGACATATCTACGGCAACTTCAGTTGGAATACATAGCCTTGAGGCTCAAATGTTATATCTGTCTCACAACCGACTGTCGGGCAGCGGCATGCTCTCACTGAGATCCTCGTCGGCTTGGCAGATAAGCATATCAAACAACCGTTTCCACAATTCGGAAATTACTCTCTTGAATCTAACGGCCAACAACTTCTTCCTGTCCCGTAATGAATCTTTGGGCACAGTAGCGTTGAGAAACAATCGGTTAGGATGGGCAGTCATCCACGACCTTACCTGCAATCGCTTTGAGTCCTCAGGAAACCGTTATGGTGAAATAATGTTTGAGCGAATCGAGAACTGCGATACACACGCAGTTGAATTCAAACGGGATACCATTGGGAAAGGGACGTTTTGGATGGGCTTTCCAAACGTCAGTCTGATGTTCCTCGAGAGTGTCTTTAATGGGCACTCAGTCATATCGTGTGCACAAAGCGACCCTGGGTATAAAAATGACTCCATAAACTTTATAGGTTGTCACTTTGGCCCATCGTCAACGGTAGAAATAAGGCAGGCCAGTTTTCTAGGGATATATGGCTGTACGTTTGAAGGGGGAGGAAAGCTTGTGCTTGATGGCGACGAAAGCAGGCCAACGAAGCTAGGATTTTACGAACACGTTCCCGACAACGTAAAATTCAGCTACGATGGGGGCTTTGAGTTGTTCTTCCATCCGGGTACGGATTTCGAACAAAAGAGCGTGATATACGAATCACTTCTTGAAAAATTCAAAAGGGAAGGGCGATTGGAAAGTTATAGGAATGTGGATATCGAGTACAGAAAGCTCAAGAACGTGCACGACGGCCGTGCTTGGTTAAATTGGCTGGAGGACATGAGGTGGAATTTTGGGTACGACTTGTCCTTAATAATTTTGCAAACCATGCTGTTTTTTGGCATCTCCTGCATCATAAACACTGTCTTCTGGAAATACATGCAAGCTACATACGCCATGAGAAACCTGCGGATGAGGGCAATCCTTTACAATGGGAAAGTCAGATATTTCTCTGTACGTTCCATGAGGCATATATGGATGTCGTTTGGGAATGTGATGAAGTGCTTTTTTTACACAATCTTCGTGTTCTTTTTCGTTACCATTGACGTGTCCCGTTTTCACGTCAAATACCCCTTTGCCGCAGCAGTGTTCTTCATTGAGCACGTGGCAGGTCTCTACTGCCTTTACATGATCGTAAACTATCTGCTTGGTAAATAAAAAAGAGCCCCGCAAAGCGAGGCTCAAACAAGGCGCAAATGTCTCAAGCTACAAGCGGACAAGCAATCGGGACAGTAGTCTTGCCGCATGGCCTCCTGCGAAGACTACAACATATATGGCACAGCCACCAACAAGAGAGGCAATCGGGCCGACAAATACCAATATGGGATGCTTGGTTACCGACAGTAACAGATTTTTGCTCTCCGGATACACGTAGGCGCCGATAAATCCGCAGACGATTGAAGCCAGAAAGATAAAAAACATTGTAAGTACACCTGTGAGATGGCCCCATCCCCGGATGCACTTTCCGTCCCAGCGGGACATTCTTTTTATTCTTGTATTAAGGTTCATAGTATCGGTTTTTAGCTAGACTCCCGCGCTCACAGGCACCCAGCTAAAAACCGATCACCTTGTATTGATAATATAGTATCACAACCCAATTGTTTTGTCAAGCACTAGGGGTGTCGTCCTGACATGAGATAAAAGGGGAGCCCGAGGGGAAGCCCCTCGGCAAGATAGCGTCGTGACGACCAGTCACGACGCTATCTTGCGCCCACCCATAAACCTCCCATACCTCAAAACACTGTGCCTGCCGCAGTCCGTAAAACGGCAACTCGGTGCCGCTACCTTTTCCTTCTCCCATCCATTACGCTGTCCTCCATGGACACGGACATCACCTACTTCGCGAAGACCAACTTCCGCAACGGAAACCGCGTCTTCGGCATCCGCCAGGCCGACCGGCTGCTCCACACGTACGTCGTGGGCAAGACCGGAACGGGCAAGTCCACCCTGCTCAAGACCCTGCTCCTCGACGACATTTTCGCCGGACGGGGCACCTGCCTGCTCGACCCGCACGGCGACCTGGCCCGAGAGGTCGTCTCGCTCGTCCCCGCGCACCGACAGGCCGACCTCGTCCATTTCAACATACCCGACCCGGAGCTGGCGCTCCGGTACAACCCGCTCAAGCGGGTATCGCCCGAGAAGCGCTCCCTCGTGGCCTCGGGCATCCTCGAAACCTTCGAAAAGCTCTGGCACGACGCGTGGGGCGTGAAGCTCGAGCACATCCTCCGCTACTGCCTCCTCACGCTCCTCGACCAGCCCCGTGCCAGCCTCAACGACATCCCCAAGCTCCTCCTGGATTCCGCCTTCCGCAGGAACGCCCTGCGGCACCTTGCCGACGAAAGCGCCAAGGCGTTCTGGAAGCGGGGGTTTCCCGAATACACCAAGTACGACCTCCTGCCGGTGCTCAACAAGGTCGGGGGCATGCTGGCCCATCCGGTCATCCGCCGGGTGCTCATCGAGAACGAGGAGGAGGTGTCGCTCAGAAGGGCCATGGACGAAAGGAGAATCGTTATCGTCAACCTCTCCAAGGGCCACCTCGGAGGGGACGTGTCCAAGATTCTGGGCGCGCTGTTCGTCACGTCCATCGGAGCGGCGGCCATGAGCCGGGCGGACACCCCCGAAGCGGAGCGGGTGCCGTTCTTCCTCGCCGTGGACGAGTTCCAGAACTACGTCAGCCTGTCGCTCGTAAACATGTTCTCGGAACTCCGCAAGTTCAGGGTCGGCATCTGCGCCGCCCACCAGTACCTGAACCAGCTGGACACGAAAATCCGGCACGCCGTACTCGGCAATGCCGGAACCGTTGTCTGCTTCCGCCTCGGGAGCGACGACGCCTTTGCCATGGCGCGCGAGATGATGCCCGTATTCGAACCGGAGGACTTCGTGCGCCTTCCCAACTACCACGTCTACCTCAAGCTCATGATCGACGGCGTGCCGAGCAGGCCGTTTTCGGCGACGACCTTCATTCCGTGAGGTAGCGGTGCACGGCCACGAGCGAAAGGGCGTCGAACCTGCCCATGTGGTGTGCTCCTTGTCGTACGGGCGGGGAGGCCTCGCCATGCGCAGCCTCAGGCCGAAATGCTGCGACAGCGCCTTGGCGGCCTCGTACTTGCTCGAGACCCCGAGGACGGACAGCGTGTCGCGTATCTGCTGCCTCGTGTAGGATACGACGGGAAGCCCGGAATCCCGGCACATCCCGGAAACGAGGTCCACGAGCTCGCGTATCCGCTTCCGCTGCTCGGAGGGCTGCCCCGCCTCGGGGTCGCGGAGGAGCACGAGCGCGGGCCTGAAATACTCGATGTAGCCGACCAGCCGCTCCATCACCCGGAGGCTGTTGGCAGGCCTTACGTTCGCCACGCCCGACTCGAGCACCTTGTCGCTGCCCTCCACGCAGGCGTACCCGAACCCCCGCGTGTTCGGGAATATCGCCAATACCACGTTAGGCGCCTTCATGGGATGCGCGGGAAAGCCGTTCTGCGACCGACTCCAAAAACGAGATGCGCTGCCGGGCATGCTCGTCCTCTGGCGACGACCGGAGGTTGTCGACCAACACGGGGATGCGACGGAGCAAAAGCCCGCGCATCGTCTCGCACTGTTGCGAAAAGAAGCCCTCGATGGGCGTGTCGAACAGCAGGTGATACAGGAGCAGAAAGGGGAGGCTCGGAGCCCGACGGCTCCTCTCATACCGGGAGAGGACCGAGATGTCCGAGGTGTCGAGCAGGAAGGCGATGTCGGAAAGGTAAAGCTCGGACCTCTTCCGGTAGGAGCTCAGGCGGTTGTAGTCTGTTTGCATGAAGGTTAAGGAACATCAGGCGTTACTAGGGACCTC
>CAYYZT010000108.1:2568-9611 GCA_964476015.1 uncultured Chitinophaga sp. | reverse complement strand
TGTCATTGGTGGCAATAAGCTTTACGTTGTGCTTCTTCGCCATTTCCATCAAGAAAACGTTGGCCCCGTCTTGGTCGATGCCTTTCAGCCCGTGGCGCTGTATCTCCACGTAATAGTCCTCACCAAAAATATCCAAGTACTCTAGAAACACTTTCTCCGCCGCCTCTGGCCCTTCCTCCAAAAACGTGCGGGGCACCATGGCCGCCACGCAACAGGTGCTAGCAATCAAACCCTCGCTATATTGTTTTAGCAAAGCCATATCAATACGCGGAAAATTGCTCCACAGCCCTTCGGTAAAACCCAACGAGCACAGCTTGGACAGGTTTTGATAGCCCTGTGCGTTTTTTGCCAATATCAATTGGTGGTAACGCTTGTCGCGGGTGCCTTTGTCGAACTCCTTCTTAAAGCGGTCTTCCACTATATAGAACTCGCAACCGAGAATGGGCTTCAAACCGTTTTTCAATGCAGAAAGGTAGAACTTGAACGCCCCGAACATGTTGCCGTGGTCGGTAATGGCGATGCCGGGCTGTCCGTCGGCCTTGGCCTTCTTCATCATGCGGTCAATATCGGCGGCGCCATCCAACAAGGAGTATTGGGTATGGCAATGGAGATGGCAGAACTCGGGCATGGCGAATCGGGTATTACGGGGTTCGATAAATGCGGTGGTGGAGAGGGTATTCAGGCCCGCCTGAAAGCGTGTTTTCGGCTCTATTTGGCTACGACTACGTCAACCTTCCTTGCCGTAAAACCCTATTATGGCTTTGGAAAGTTTCCTTGTCTCGCTCAAAAATAGCTCGAAAACAATTCTTCCATCCACGCCAGAATACCCTCTTACAAATATACTGAAATAGCGGGCGGGGCGGAAGTGTGCCATCCTAAAAGTTATCTACCGCTTATGCACATGTTGTACCGAGGGCGTTGCCCCCGGCTATAAATATGATGCCCCTTTGGGGCGTTTTCCATGATAGAAGATATATGCCTATTTCGAAACAGGGCTTACCACCACGAAGCTATCTTCATCAAAACTATATATTTCCTCGAAATGGCACCACTTCAAGGTAGTATCCGTTGGGTCTGTTTTCCAATCGCAAGGGCCTTGGTAGTCCCAGTCGCCGAGCTTATAACTGGCTTGGATGGTTTGGGTCTTAGGGTCGAATTTCAAGAGTACGTCCTCCGCCCAGTTTGCATCCAGTCGATAGTCGATAGTAATTTTCTGGATGGCGAAAAATCCGTTGCCATCCACTTCAAACAACAGAATTTGCTCGGTGATACAAGTAGAGCAAGTACGGGTTTGCGAATGCGAAAGATACTTTTTGCCCTTCTTTGTATGGAGCGTAAATATACCATCCGAATGGCAATTATAGTTTTCGCCCTCCCTCATCATGTATGCCGCGCCCCATTGGTTATTTGGCAAACGATAGCGCACCACATTTATGCAGCACTGGCAAGTACCGTTATGGTTTTCATAAAGGGTGAATATGGCCAAAACGCTGTCGTTGCTATGAGAGATGTAAAGGTGTTGGGACAAAGCGGGGAAATAATTAGCGGCCAATGGGTTTACAAGCAGTTCCACCAATTCTTGCATCACCAATTCGTTTATCTCAAAAAGAACGTCGGATTTTTCCCAAGGGTCAATTTGTTCCCGTTCTTCCAAGCAAACCAACAACCGCTCCATCCGGCGGGCAAAGTCGCCAGTTTGGGCAATGGCCGCCAACTGAATTACCAAAAGCAATACAATGAAGGTGGGATACTTTTTCATGTGAATTCAGATTGCCTCAAAAACACATAAGGCCGCATACAAATTGTATAGAGGTAAAAAAATAACGTCTTACCCCAACAGCCCTATCATTTCCCTGTTGCGCTCTCCCAACTGGCCCGACTGCCTTTCGGCCAACCAGCTTTCGTAGGTGGCCTCGAAACGCTCCATTTCCGTAAAATCCATCCACTGGAACTGGAGGCGCACGTGTGCGGGCGCATGGGCGCGGAAGGTGTTCTGCAAATGCCTGCGGAACCCTGCATCCTGAAAACGTGCCGGCCAAGCGGGCAAAACCACGGTGGCACTAAAGGCAAAGAAATCCTCCGGTACAATAGTGTCGTTGTCGATGTGCGTGTACAGGCGCATTTGCGAAATGCTGCGCTCGGGGTGCTCGTTGAGGAAGGCAATGTTGCGCATCATGCGCTTTACCTCGCGCTCGGCCTCGGGGCCGCCGTAATTGGCTATGGGGAACGCCTTGGCACTGCGGGCAATGGGTTCGTCTTTGTCGTTGTGTATCACCACCCGAAACTCGCGGGTGTTCTCGCGGTCCATATAATAGTTTTCGCGCGAAAGGCCGAACAGCAGCACGTCTTTGGCATGCTGGTAGCGGTCGTAATAACGCATCGGCTTATAGTTGGACAGGAACGGTTCGCCGCGCCTGTTCACTAGTGAAAATCCGAACTTCAGTTGCTCCAAATCACTTTGCAGCAAGGCATGTTCCACCAGATAAAAACCCTCGCTTTGCACACTTTGGCGGGTAAGGAAGGCCGTAAGCTTTTTCAATGCCGCGGTGGCCTCGTTTACCTTGTCGTGTAGGCTCACCACTTGCCACGTTTCCTCACTAGGAGATTTGAAAACGATGGCTTGGCGGTTCTGTCCATTTATTTTCAGGTTGCCAATTTTATAATTACGCTCGTCAATGCCGTGGTACAGCGTGTGTTTCACCACCTCGTCCTTGGGGCCTTTAAAAACAAAGCTACCCGTTGGCGAGGTTTCTTTATCAATGGGCAATTGGTCCAGGTCCTCGGTTACTTCCAGCTTCTCCTCGCCCATTTGTACGGTGGTGGGCTGGGTGCCGGGTTTTGGCTCCTTGGCATCGGTCAGTTTCACTTTCTGCGGCCCCGGCAATACGGCCAGTTTTCGCCTTGCGGAATCGAAGCCCAAAACTAGTGCCACCCGGCGTTCCAAGCCCGAAATGCTTTCCGGCGTACCGTAAGGTGCCTCCACGTTGGCCGCCGTGGCGCGGTTGTAGCCAATGCTGGGGTATTGTTTCAAAAACTCCGATTTCAGCCTCAAGCTTTGCTCTAGCGGGTTCTCGTTGGTATCGCCATAGTAGGCCCGCCAAGAGGAAATGGAGTAATCGTCTACCTGTTCGCCAAAGCGCGCCAAAAGATGGTCGAGCACTTGGTTTTTGCGGGCTAGGTATTCGTCGTGGCTTTCTTGGGCGGTATCCAAAAAATCGGCGTAGGAGTTTCGGTCTTCTTCCACAAACCCCTGCCAGCGGTCTTTTAGCTGCTGCTTGTTTTCTTGCAAAATACTCTTCTGCTCGAACGGTTTGATAAGCTTGTTCACGTCCGGCACTTGGTAAAGCGGCTGCGCAAAGTAAGTTTTCGGGGCTATTTTATCGGTATAAATAGAGAAAAACTCCCCCGTGGACTGCAATTGTGCGAAGTAGTTGGCCAAAATTTGCTCATAGAATAGCAAATACGCCTTCAACTGGTTGGCCTGTGCCTTACGTAGTGCCGGTGCCGAGGCGGGGAGGCCGTCCCGGTCTATCATATACACTTTCGGGAAATCGTTTTGGATGGAGCTGTACACGTCCAGCTCTTGATAGGTGCCTTGGGGCACTTGCAAGTATTCGTCCGATCGCTCGCTCAAAGTATAGGTGCGGTGCGATACGGCACGCAACTCGCGCAGGTTGTTCTCCACCCGCTGGCGGTCCACCGGGTACTCGAAGTTCTCTTTATATACTTGAATGGAAAACTGGTCTTTGGCATCGGAATAGTTCGTGGCCAACAGCGGGTATTCCTTCTCGTCCAGTTCCAGCAAGTCGGTACCCTTTTCCCCATCAGTGGATATGGAAAGATTTTTCACATGCTCCACGCCTTCCACGCCCATTATCACCTTGTTGATGGTGGAAATGGATACTTGGCGCGAACGCGGCCGCAGCTCCGATTCCAGCATAAAGCCGTTTTGCAATTTAGGGCCGCTCACTATTTCGTTTAGCGGTACGCCTTTGGCCAACAGCTCTTGTAACGTGTAAAAGCTCACTTGGCCGCTCAAATGGGTTTCCACGGCATTGTACACCGCCGCCAGCACCTCCTCGGCATTGGCCTTGGGGTGGATGAGCACCTTGGCGTTCACCGTTACCGACTTGGGTTGCAGTATGCGCACCTCCCGAAACACTTCGCACAGATTGCGCTGGGCATTGAGCAGGGAATGAACCCTGTCGATTATCTGCTGCTTCAGCGCGGGGTCGCGCTTTATTTCGGCCTCGGTTTTTTTATTGGTTTGCAGTACCACCACATAGTGCCCGTTTAGCGACCGCTTTCCCGGTATCATCGACACGGACTCTATCCACGCATTCTCCACTTCGGGTATACGGTCAATAATCACCCGCCTGAAATCGTTAACCGTTACGGGCTTGGTGGTAAGTATCTGCAACAGCGGGTACAGCGCATTGCTGGCTCCCGCCGTGGGTGTGTTGTAGTTGGGGGTAAGCAGGTCGGGCATCGGATAATCGATGCGGTAGGCCAAATCGGTGAGGGCGTAGCACAACTGCTCCAAAATGGTAATGCCGGGGTCGTGTGCGTTGAAATCCGTCCAATTTTGCCCGGTAAGCTGCTGCAAATACTCCAGCCCTTTGCGCCGCAATAGCTCAAAGTCCATATCGGCCTGCCGATCGGATTTGTTGATGGTTATGGGCTTTATTGCTTGCATGTACCGTTAGTCGTTGTCGCGCTGCGGGCCGTTTTCGGCCTTTACCTGTTGATTTACTTGGCTGTTTATTTCCCCTATCAGTTCGTACACCTCCTCAAAGGGCAGCTTGCCCAGCCCTTTAAACAGCAGGCTCACTTCCTCAATGCTAAGGTGCAGGTTCACTTTTTGTTGCTTGCTCATTGCCTGATGTACAGTTCGTTGTTAGGCAACAGCGTTTCGTCTTCCCACAGTTTGGTAATGTAGTACCGAATCATGATATCACGGCCATCCTCGTCCTCGCCGTAGTTCATCCACGTTTTTATCTGCAACTGGTAGTTGAAGGTGCTGCCCGTGAAGCGAATGTTGATTTTGTGCCAAAAGAAACGGAAATAAGCCGAGCTTTTGCGGATGCACGTACTGCTATCGCCACCGAAAGTAGCGAAGGCAAAGGCATGCAGCATGGCGTGCTTGCCCGTTGTTTTACGGCCCACGCGGCTAATAACCTCGAATGCCTGTGCATGGTTTAGGTTGGCGGCTATGGTATGCCAGCGGCCGTTGGCGGGCACCTCGCCGGAAAGAAAGGTACCGATGCGGCCCTTGCTGCCTACAAAGCCATCCACTTCAAGCTTATAGTTAGGGCGTTCGGTACCGATGCCCACGTTGCCGCCGGTTTGCAAAAACATACGGGTTTGCCCGTCGCCCTCGCCAATATGCAGGCCGGGGTTGTCTTTGCTGCCTTTCTCAAAATACCAGGCCGGGCTTTTTTCGTCAATGCTCTCGAAAAAACTGATGAGCTTTTCCGAACGGCCCGTGGGGGCTATCATCAAGCCATGCTCCTCTTCTTTGCTAAAACCGTCGTCCAGCTTGTTGGCCATGGAGTCAATCAGGAAACTGAAATGGTTCTCCACGGGCACGGTGCCGTTCTTGAAGTATTTCTTCAATTGGGAACGGCCCATTAGCACAAACTTCTCTTTCTTGGATAGGCTGCTCATAGGCAAGTGTTAGTCAATGTCGTGCGAAATAATAAAATTAACAAAATTGTTCCCTTCTCCTACTTTTTTGGCCTCGGCATCTGCCGATTTGGCTTCCCTCGGCGCCACGGCTTTCACTTCCCCTACCACCAAGTCATCTTTCACTTTCATGTAGCCCAAGCTGGTAATGGCAGGGCGCATGTAAGTTTCCTCGTCTATCACCTCTATCTCGTGGTTGGTGGCCGAAATAAGCACCGCAAACGGCGACGAAGCCACCAACAACTCTATGTTCTGCGATTCATCGGCCGTATCTACCAAATGGTATCGGAATTCATCGGCCGAAGTCTCGTAGCTTCTGTAAATCTGTATTACCGAAAAGCGGGTTACATACCTTACATAAGGCCGGTTTTCGATAAAAGTGAGTATCTCCGAACGGTTGATGTAGCCGCCCAAACGAAGGTCGGCATTGCTATCGAACATCCACGGCGACAGGAAGTGGCGCAACTCCTCGTTGAGCTTTTGCACCAAGTGGCCAATATTCTCGCTTTTGCCAAACTTCACGCTACACTTTACCTTTACCCGCTCATATACAGGGTTGCTTACATCGGCATTTACGAAGTTGCTGCTGTGGCTTTCCACAAACTGCTTTATCTCCGTCAATCGGCTGTAAGATATCTTCGGTATATCCACCTCAATAATGGCCTTGCTCAGCGCGCGCGGTATCACAATGATTTGTATGTTGTTGCCCGGCAACAATTCTTGCTCCTCGTTTATCTTGCCGATGCACTTGGCTATGAACAGTTCGGGGAATTTCTCCAATATCATCCGCTCGTAATCGTATACGCTTACGGCGCGAAGCTTGTGGTTGAGGTTTTCGCTCACCCGTGCGTAAAACTCTTCTTCGGTTTCGCCCATGCGGCCATCGAAAGAAGTATAAGGCTGGTGGATGGCGCGAACGCGCGGCAATTCGTCAATGGCCGTGGCAACACTATTAGGGGCCAATATATGGAGTTCGTATTGCTCGTTGGCCTCGCTCAACTGGCGGGTGGCCCGCACGGCGTGGGGCTTGATATCCAACACGCGGCGCAAAATAGTGGCGTTGCCCGGCACATAAGCCGAAATCCAGTATTTGCCCGTCGGCATCAGCGTGTTTTCGTCCGTAATGTCGGATGGCACGTTGATGGTTACGATGCCCGTGTTTACCAAGTTGCCCGTAGTGTCGGACAGGATGCGGCGTGGCTCAATCGAACGCCAAACGTTATCCGCCAAATAGCTCCACTGTACCTCGCGCGGGGTGGCTGCCTCGGTATAAATAATGTCGCGCATTTGGAAGAGGATGGACAACACCTCGGGCGTATCCAGGTTCTCCAAACCGATATACAGCGTGCCGCCTGCCT
>CAYYZT010000108.1:0-2558 GCA_964476015.1 uncultured Chitinophaga sp. | reverse complement strand
CTAAACTGTTTTGTAGTGGGGTAAATATTCGTTTTGCCGAACGGATAAAGGTGTATCAGCTTTAGCCCTTGGTCTTGCTGCTCACGGGTAGTGCCACTGCCCATATCCTCGCTCACCTTGGCCGAATAGTTGACTTCGATGGATTTGATGTTGGGCGTATAGGGGATGTCGGGCAAATCCTTCTGTTTCTTTTTGCTGCCAGCATTGAACATGGCCACGCGTGAAAACACTTTCGGGAACAGGTTGTGCCCGAAGCTGGTATAAGGGTGTACCAACGCAAAACGCAGGTAGCCATCCTGCAAGCGGGTGGCAAAATCCTCGCCGGGCTGCTGGTGGTTGTTTTTGATGGGCAGCTTGGCGAAATCTATTTCCCGAATCTTAGTAGTCTCGCTCAACGGCTGCGCATTCGGCTCTTTGTACATGCTCTGGAAGAGCTTGAACAACTGTCGTTTTGCAGGCTCTGGCTGATATTGGTTGCCCGATACCACGCTTACGTCAATCTCGAACGAATCGTTGTCGATATCAATGTCGTAAGCTTTATAAAATCCTTTAAATCCTTGCGGATCGGTTGGCAAATCGAGCCAATCTATCTTTAGGTTCAGGTTTTGCAAGTAGCGGTTTACAATGCGCGGGTCGCCGATGGCAAAGTAAGAACCTATCATCGGAGCCGGGCCAAAAGCGAGGAACGGGTTGTCTGTATTCACCGGGCCAGCATTGGTCATTACGGCCATGCTGTGGTAGCCCTTCACCTCTGTTTGCACCGTAACCTGCCTAATAACCAGCGGCTTGATGGCCGCATAGCCATTAAAGGTGGCATAATTGTTCAGTTCAAGCTTTACGGCGGGCCAAGTCAAATCAAAGCCATCGCCGAATATCTCGGCATTATACACGGCCAGTTGCGGGTCGTCAGGCCTAAAATACATTTCGATAAGCAAACCGTATTCTTGGTTGGCCTCGTCTACAAACGACAGTATATCCGGGTGGTGGTACTCCACCCAACCCTCGGTGCCCGTAAAGTGGCATTCAAAAGCATCGTGCACCAAGCGGTGGAAGGCATGGTTCCAGCCTATCTCGCTCAGGTGGGCATATTCGTTCACATAGTCGTTAAACTCCCTGAACGATACCGGGTCCACTTCCAATTTTATCTGCACCAGCCGCTCTCCTTCCGGCAGTTCCAATATGGGGCAACTGATAATCATGCCCAAAATGGCATCGCCCATAGTGCGCTCTTCCACCGAAAGCTCAAATTGGTCTTCGCCAACCAGCGGCCAGTCGCGGTTTTCTTCGTCCAACGCCTCCCCTAGCCCATTTCGCGAGTTGGCCACGGGCGCAGCATACAGGCTATGTCCGGTAATGGTTTCCTCCCCGTCCTCGTCGTACACCATCGGGTAGCTGCTTACATACGTGGTTTTAAGGTCGGTAATGGCCGCCATGCTTACCTGCAAGTGGTTATTGGTCTCGAAGATAATATCCACGCCATTTTTGTCCTGTCCGGCCAAGAAACGGGTACCCGCCTCCACTTGGCTTTTGCCACTGATGTTTTCCAGCAGAATATGCACATGGTCGGGCGTGGCCTTACGGCGGGCTTGCCTGAGTATGTTGTAATAGTAATGGTCCAAATGCCGCTTAGTGATGCCGTTGATGTGCTCGTCGGTATATTTCAGCAGCTTTAAAAAAGCGATGAAGAGGCCGATGTGCGGCAAATGGTCCTGCCGTTTTTCCAAAGTGTCCTTAAACACTATCTCGGCATACTGCACCAAGAAGGTGATAGACTTGAAAAACGTGTTGAAAATATCATCAATATAGGCCGTGGCATTTTCCAGCTTTGCCGTGGCGTTGCGGCCATTGAAAATGAACGGGATGTTTACTTCCCTAGCAAACCACTCCGGGGAGAGGCGGGAAACATCCAACACTACATTAGTACCTAAATGTTCGTTTTTAGCGGCCTCGTCAGCATACTGCTGCAAGGCACTCAATTGTTCGGAGAGATGGCTCAAGGCATTCTTCAGCTCCGCATAAAACTCGGAGAAGTAGGAATAACGCCTAAAAATGCGGTACCACTCATCCACCATACGGGCCAGTTCCACTATCAGCGCAAACAATTCCTTAAAACCTTCCATTCGCTCCGCGTGCGAGTGCCCGTGGCGCAGTTGCTGCATCACGGCATCGTATTGGCGGCTTATCTCCTCCAAATTGGTGTTGGAGATGATGGAGAGGATAACACTCTCGTCTTTCTCGAAAAAGTTGGCCCAATCGCCCTCCACATCGTTTAGGGCATTGTAGTAGTTGATGTGGCTGGCAAGCTGTTTGGCAAAAATAAGGTGCGCCGAAACCGATTTCTCCATAATGCGCACGTGGGTAGGCAGCAATGCCTCCCTCAACCGGCCGCTTTGGCTGGTACCGTCCTTTATCTCAAGGTTTACGTTGTCGGTTTCCGAGTAAAAAAAGCTCATTGGTTTATCCTGCTGCGCTGGTTAAGCGGTCGGGTATGTTCGTTCCCTCTTCCAAGTAGAAGGGGAACACCATATTGCTCCTGCTATTGGTTACAATAATAGTAT
>CAYYZT010000107.1:0-9635 GCA_964476015.1 uncultured Chitinophaga sp. | reverse complement strand
AGGGCTTGCTGGTTGTGGGTGCGCGCCAGCGACAGCGAGAAATCAAACTTAATGGTGCTCATCAAATCATCTACCTTGTTGGCAAACACCCAAGGACGGATGGGCTTGGGCGTGGAAGAAAGGTCGATTTTCATAATGTCCACTTCCTTGGGGATGTCGATGCCCAGCGCAATTTTGGAGGTGATGACCATTACCTTGTCACCCCGTTGCAGAAAATAGCGCATGTAGTTGTACAGGCGCGTTTCCAACCCTCCTTTCAAGCCAAGGTTCATATGGATGAGGGCTACCTTCATGCCTGTATAAAATGTACTTCGTGGTCGGCCAAGGTGGGCAGCCCCTTGTATTTCTGTATCAACCTCGCAGCCGTGGCCACGTCTTTCTCGCAATAAATGCGGATGCGGTCCAAGTTGTCTTCCTGCCAAAATACACGGGCCACGTCGCTGCCGTCAATATCGTCCTTCGGGGTGGGTATATCGAAAATGGCCGCCAGCAGTTTAAGCGAAGTGTAGCTCTTGTAGTCGCCAAACTTCCAATGCTGCATGGTATCGAAATTCTTTATTTCCCAAGGCTTCCGGCCCGCAATATCCAATATGCCGGGCAACTCTATGCCGTGTACCAGCATGCGGCGGCAGCAATACGGTATATCGAACTCACAAATGTTGTGGCCGGCAAAGTAGTGGGTGCCCACTTGGTTGAAATACTTGTTCAGCATGTCGGCAAAGGCTTGCAGCAGCGTTTTTTCGTCCCTATCGGCAAACGAGCGGATGCGCAGCGTGTAGCTGCCCGTGTCCGCATCGCGCTTAAAGTACCCTGCCGAAATACAGATAACCTTGCCAAACTCCGCATAAATGCCCGCCCATATCTCGTAGCTTTCGGCCACGGTGGTCTCGTTTTGCAAATAGCCCAACTTGGAGGCTTTTTGCGCCCAAAGCTCTTGCAGGGCAGGGGAAAGGTTCTCGAATTTTTTTACGCCCGGCACGGTCTCGATGTCGAATACCAAGGCGTGGTCAAGTATCACATGGTCTAGCATGGGTATAAAATTAGGGATTGCGTAGAAGATTCATGGTAACGAGCGGTGGTTGAACACAATAAAAAAGGTAGTATATTTAACCTATGTCGATTTTGCAAGAACATTTAATCGCAATCAAGCAATTGTGCAAGCAGTATAAGGTGCGGGCTTTGTTTGCTTTTGGGTCTGTTGTACGGGGCAAGCTAAAGCCCGCAAGCGATATAGATTTTGTGGTAGATATTGATGTGGAAGACCCTTTTGCGTGCGCTGATAATTATTTCAATCTTAAGTTTCAGCTCGAACAATTGTTAAACCGACCCATTGATTTGCTAGAACAGAAAGCCATCAAAAACCCATACTTGGAAAGGGAAATAAACCAAACAAAGATGCTGGTGTATGGCGGATGAGATTACTTCTTCTCCAACTCCATCCACAACTCATTTCCTGCCCGTGGCGGAATAGAGTTGTAGCACGTTTCGAAATGGCGGAAATGGAAGTAGGGTTCAAAATAGCCCCGGTATTCTGCTTCGGTGCCGCCAAATAGGGGGCGGTCATTATTTAAGGGGATGTTAAACAATAGCCCCACTAGCCTGCCGTTTTGAGCCAACAGTTCGTACATCTTTTGTGCATATGCCGCGCGCAACGATGGGTGGATAGCGCAGAAAAAAGTCTGTTCCAAAATCAAGTCATATGCTCCTTTGTGTAGAAAGAAGTCCTCATGCAAGAGCTGATGGTGTGGAAATGCCACATTTCTGGCCGCAAAATTGGCCAATGGGGCATCGCTCCAGTCCAACAGGTACACGTTTTTAAAACCTTTTTGAAAAAGATATTCCGCTTCGTAACCGTTGCCACCGCCCGGTATTAGTATGCGCAACTCTTTGTTTATCAATGTGTTTATGTAATTTTTAAAGGGAGTGGATACGTACCCAATATCCCAGCCTGTTTCGCCGTTATGGTACCTAAGTGTCCACATTTCTGAACTTAGTTCTGGCATACTAGTTGATTAAGACCGAACAACTCCGACCCGATTAGTAGGGAAAGAAAGTTACCTTTGTTTAACAAAAATAAAATGAAAAGCCATGAGCACCAATGTAAATAATCCAAAAAGCGAAGGAGGCAGTAAAAAGGGGATATACATATTCCTCATCGTTGCCCTTATTGTGCTGAATATATTCTTTGCTTATCGCAACTTCAGCCAAGACAAAGAGAATGACCAGCTTACTGCCTTCAATACCGAAGTACAAACTAGCTTGGACAGTGCCGAGAAAAACCTAGAAGCAAAAATACAGGAGTTGGAGACCTTGGCAGGCAACAACCAAGAACTGTTGGCCCAAGTGGATGTGTACAAACAAGAGTTGGAATCAATCCGCGAGGAGCGCGACAAACTGAAAAAGAACGCCACTTACAACGAAAGCCAACGCAAAAAGCTTGACAAAAAGGTAAAGGAACTGGAAAACAGCTTGATTGCCCTGGGCAACACCATCGACTCTTTGAAAGCCAATAACGCTTACCTTACCCGTATGAGCGACTCTTTGGGCACCAGCCTTACCGCCAGCACCCAAGAAAACGAGGTGTTGAAGAGCGACCTTTCCGTTAAGAACAAGAAAGTGGAGATAGGTTCTTTGCTGAAGCCTGAAAACGTAACCATTACCGGCGTGCGCTACAAAGGCAACGGCAAGGAAGTGGAAACCAACAGTGCCAAGAAATCAGAGAAACTGCGCTTCTGCTTCAACGTACCTGAAAACCGTGTGTCCGACCCAGGTGAGAAAACCTTGTTGCTGCGCGTAATCAGCCCCGGCGGTTCTACCGTAGCCGTGGCTGCCGAAGGTAGCGGTATGTTTGTGTTGGCCGAGAGCGGTGAGCAAAAGCAATATACCACCAAGGTAACGTTCCCTTACGAGCAAAAAACCAAGAACCTGTGCACCTACTGGCAACAAACCGGCACCTATGCCGCTGGCAAGTACACTGCCGTGTTCTACCAAAACGGTTATGAAGTAGCTTCGATTCCTTTCGAGCTGAAGTAATAGCCAACTGAAATTACCCGATGAAGCCCTCCCCGTTTTGCTGGGAGGGCTTTTTTATTCCATATTTTCGGTGTGTTCTCCGTGGTTTAAATCGTATTTTCAACATCGCTATGCCCATACGCTATGTGCTGTTATTGCTCGGCATTTTCGCCGTCACCATTGCCATCCGCTGGCCGAATATTGGCCGCCCGATGAGCAAGCACCATGAGTTTTGTACGGCCACGGCATTGCGGGTGCTCACCGTGTGGCACGAGGAAGGCATCGGTACAAAAGGTTTTAACCCTGCCACCAATTTCCACGGCAGGGAGAACAAGCACATCAACAACCACGCATCCGGCAGCGGGCAAATGGTGGATGCGGAAGGCAATTACTATTATGTATCCCATCCGCCGCTGGCATATTATCTGCCTTATGCCGGATTCTATTTGTTGGGCTTGGAGCCGGATGTGGTACCGCTGCAAGTGTTCCATCTGTTCATCAATTTCTTTTGCGGCCTGGGTGTGTATGCACTGGCCCGTAAGATTTTGCCTAGCAATGATTGGGTGGGAGTACTGGCCGCTATGGTGTACTGGTTTTTGCCTGCTACGCTGTGGTTCCAGAGCAATGTGTACATGAGCGATATGATGGCGCAGCCATTCTATATCGCGGCCCTGTGGTTCGCGCTTAAAGTTTTGCAGCAGCCAAAACCTTCCTCCGTTGTTGCCTTAAGCCTTGTGTGCTTTTTGGGTACCTATACCACATGGTTTGGGCTGTTGGTGGCGGGCGGTATCGGCATATATGTACTGGCGAGCAGGCCCAGGCGGTGGCCATATATATGCTTGGGGTTGATGGTTTCCCAAATAATTGCGTTGGCACTTATGGCATGGCAATATAGCCAAATAGCGGGCTGGGACGCATACGGGGCCGAGCTGTTACAACGGTTCGCACTGCGGGGCGGCAGCGATGGAGTGTTATTATACCTGCTGATACTGGCCATTAATTACGGTGCCAACTATGGCTTGGTACTGGTAGTGGCGTTTATCGGGTTGTTTTACCTTAAAAACACCAACATACCGTGGTTTAAGGCTTTTTTGTGGATGGCATTATTGCCCATCGTGCTCATGCACGTGTTGCTGGCAAATTATTCGGGCCACGATTTCACCACGCTTTACTTGGCAGTGCCTTTAAGCATAGGCATGGCCGTGGCCGCTACGCAAGCATACCACATGGGCCGCAAAGAGTTGTTGGCCGCCACGCTGCTTACCGTGCTGGTGCTAGGGCCTGTTATTTATGTAAGGATCAACCCTTATGGAGATACCAGCTATCATGGCGATAAATATAGTGCCCAGTATGACGAGGCTCAACTGCTCAAGCGGGCTCCCACCAATGCCGTGTTGTTTGTTATCGGCACACAGCCCTCGCCAGAGGCGTTGTGGTATGCCAAGCGCAATGTAAAGAAAGTATCCTCCCAAGTGGAGGCGTTGGCATTTTTAAGTCGGTATGGGCATACACAAGGTGTTTTGTGGGAGCGTGTAAACGGTGTTCTTCAACAGGCTAAAACCATATCTTTGCTACCAAACCCATCACAAGTAATTAAATGAGCCAGTTGCCGACTATCCCTACTGTTAACCTTTCCGATTTTTTAAACGGCAATGCTGCCTCTAAGGCTTCCTTTGTGCAAGCTTTAGGCGATGCTTTTGTAAACACGGGCTTCGTGAAGGTGAAAAACCACGGCATACCCGATAAGCTGATAGCGGATTTTTATAAAGCCGTGCAAGCCTTTTTCGCGTTGCCCGAGGAGGTGAAAAGCCGATACGAGATACCTGGTTTGGGCGGCCAGCGGGGCTATACTTCTTTCGGTAAGGAGCATGCCAAGCACAGCAACGTGGGCGACCTGAAAGAGTTTTGGCAGATAGGCCAAACCGTGCGAGACAACGATTCGATTAAAAACGAGTACCCAGAAAATATAGCAGTAAAGGAGTTGCCCGAATTTTTGGAAGTTGGCAACCAGCTTTTCCAAAGTTTTGAAAATGCAGGGCACCAGCTAATGAAAGCAATTGCCTTGTTCCTTGGGTTGGATGGGGGCCATTTTGATGCCCACCTGCACAATGGCAACAGCATTTTGCGGGCCATCCATTATCCGCCTATCACGGGCGACCCCAAATCGGCCATCCGCAGCGAACAGCACGAAGATATTAACCTCATTACCCTATTGGTGGGTGCCAGTGCCGACGGGCTGCAATTGCTTACCAAAAACAACGAGTGGCTGCCCATTGTGGCTGGCCCCGGCGAAATTGTGGTAAACGTGGGCGATATGCTGCAACGCTACACCAACAATGTGCTTAAAAGTACCACGCACCGCGTAGTAAACCCGCCACGCGAGCGTTGGCACGAGCCGCGGCTTAGCATCCCGTTTTTCTTCCACCCACGCGGCAGCATGTCGTTGGAGGTGCTCCAAAGTTGCGTAACATCCGAAAACCCACGGCATTATGACGATATTACGGCTGGCGAATACCTACACGAGCGGTTGGTGGAAATAGGTTTGATAAAAAAGTAATAACTTACATCCTCAAGAAACATACGTATGAAAAACATCTTTTTGTTGGCTTTGCTGTTTGCTACCACTGCCATGTTTGCGCAAACCATTAAAGTAAGCCCTACCGAGCTCGCCTTTTTGCAAAGCACTACCATCGTAAACTTTAAAATAGACCTCACCAAAACCACAATGGGTTCGTTCAATTCTATTGATGAGTGGGTGGAGTTTCGTTATCAAGAAGTGAAGCTGAAGGAAAACGAGGAAGAGGCCGAAAAATGGCGCACTGCTTTCAAAACGGGTTTGAAAAACGCACTCACCGAGTTCAGGGAAGATTTCAATGCCAAGTTTGAACGCAGTGCGGTGCGGTTGAAAGAGGGTGCCACCACGGTAGAATATACCGCTCTCTTCAATGTGATCAACATTAAAGTACCGGAAGGCTTTGGCAACAAACCCGTGGAACTTACCGGCCAGTTGATATTTTACAACAAAGCGGGCAAACAGCTTTCCGTGGTGGAAATCATGGACATTAAGGGTTTCCCCAGCGGCGGTATCGAAATGCGTGTTAAATCCGCTTTCCGCAGGGCTGGCGGCCACACGGGCGAAAAAATTTACCTGATGTACTTTAAGTAAACACTATTGGTACAAAACTAAACGGCCTTCCCAATGCGGGAAGGCCGTTTTTATTACTGGTAAATAACCGTTTACAAAGCAGCCGGAGTTGCTTTCAGGTCTAGTTTAATGTCGATGTTGTTGTTGATGGCATTGTCGCCCAAACCTTTAAAGAAGCTCTCTGAGCCAAACTTTACGTTGTACAAGCTGCGGTCGAAGAAGAAAGCGGCCGTGGCGTTCAACGTATTGGCATCGATAGTCACTTTGGCAGGAAAGGTAAGGTTTTTGCTGATGCCCTTAACGGTAAGGTTGCCGCTAATGTCGTGTGTGGCATTGGCATCGCCGGTTTTAGCCGTTACGCTGGTAATGTCAAAGGTAGCGGTAGGGAAGGAGTCCACGCTAAAAAAGTCAGGGCTCTTCAAGTGGCCGATAAGTTTGTCGTAACCCTCGCTGCCTTTCAGGTCGGTATTGTCCAAGCTCTGCATATCGATGGTAAAGCTGCCGCCAACCAGTTGGCCGTTTTCCACGTTCAGGCTTCCATCGCTCAATTTGATGGTGCCTTCGTGGCTAGAGCCGGTTACTTTGGAGCCTTTCCAGCCGATGGTGCTGTTCTGGGTGTCAATTTTGTAGCTCGATGCGGCGGCCGGGGTTTCTGCGGGCGTGGTGGCATCGGTTACGCTGGCTTCGCTGCCTTCATGGCTTCCGCCGCAAGAAGCGAAGAATAAGCCTACGGTGGCCAACAGGGCAAGTAGTGGAAAACGTTTCATGGTGTTGTGTGTTTGATTGGTGAGATAATGATTTACAACATATTACCGATTAAGTGGTTCAACAAAACTAAAATAAATGTTGCAACATAGAAAGATTTATGGCTGCCAATAATAGTATCCCATCTGCCGTTTTTACAGTAACACTAGGCATGGCAAGCATTTTGTTGTTGCGGCATTGTGTTAAAATATCCTTTTGTGGCGTACGTCATTGAACAAAAGGGTAACTTTAAGGCTTATTAAGTGAGGTAACAAAACTAGAGAACGATGATCATTATCATTATTGTCAGTATGCTGGCAAGTTTTATTGTAGGCCGTGTTTTGCAGAGCCGTTTCAATAAGTATGCTAAAATTCCATTGCAAACGGGCCTATCCGGTAAAGAAGTGGCAGAGCGTATGTTGCGCGAAAGCAACATACACGATGTGCGCGTAGTAAGCGTTCCTGGCCGCCTTACCGACCACTATAATCCCGCCGACCGTACCGTGAACCTTAGCCCCGAAGTTTACGAGGGCCGTACTATTGCCGCCGCTGCCGTGGCTGCCCACGAGTGTGGCCACGCCGTGCAGCATGCCCAAGGCTATGCTTGGTTGCAGTTCCGTTCGGCCATGGTACCCGTACAGCAGTTTAGCGGTACTATTTTGAATATTGTGTTTATCGGTATGTTCTTGGCTGGCGGTTTTCTGTTCCAAACCTTCCCTTGGGATATCGTGCTGCTCACCATCATCGGTTGTTACGGTGCCATGGCATTGTTTAGCGTGGTTACCTTGCCTGTGGAGTTTGATGCCAGCCGCCGTGCCTTGGTATGGTTAAAAACCAGCCGTGTGGCTACCGTTGAAGAAAAAGACCAAGCTTACGATGCGCTGAAATGGGCCGCCATGACGTATGTGATTGCCGCCCTTTCTGCCTTGGCCATGTTGTTATATTGGGTAATGATTTTTATGGGCCGTAGGGACTAAGAATTTTATTGCCGGCATTATCGAAACGAAGAAGGCCCTTCCACCACTGGAAGGGCCTTCTTCGTTTTTATGCATTTGTTTCTATACCAATCAAGCTTGGGCGGTAGGCGTGCCGAAGTTAAGCGGCATGCCTGGGAAGCTATCATCTTCTTCTATGGTGCCGTTCACCTGCTCAAACTTTTTGATGTTGTCGCTCAAGGCACGCAGCAAACGCTTGGCATGTTGGGGGGTAAGGATGATGCGCGACTTTACTTTCGCTTTGGGCACGCCCGGCATTACCCTTACAAAATCCACTACAAACTCGGCATTGCTGTGGGTAATGATGGCGAGGTTGGAATATACGCCCTCCGCTATTTCTTCGTTCAACTCTATGTTTAGTTGATTCTCTATTTTTTCTTCGGCCATGGTCTTTTGTTCTATTCTACAATGTTACTGCAAAATATTGAAAGTTACGAGTTTCGGGTTGCGAGTTATGGGTTGGGTAAAATAAATGTTTTTGCTAAAAGGGGACTTCACATTTAACCAAGTTGCTATAACCCGTAACCCTCAACTCGCCAACTCGTAACTAAAAAGGTAGCCACTTGCGTAGCTACCTTTTCGTATCGGATAATCATCTCGGGTTTAGGCGAGATGCAGGATGACACATTATTCTTCCACGCCTACTTCTTGGGCTTTGCGGGCCTCGGCCATACGCTCGTACTCCTCGCGGGAGCCTACGATTACGTCGGCAAAGCGGCGCATACCCGTACCGGCAGGAATTTGGTGGCCGATGATTACGTTCTCTTTCAAGCCTAGCAACAGGTCTTCGCGGGCCGCAATGGAAGCGGTACTCAACACCTTGGTAGTCTCTTGGAACGAGGCCGCCGAAATCCAGCTCTGCGTACCCAACGAAGCGCGAGTAATACCCTGCAACATTGGCTCCGAAGTAGCGGCACTGGCATCGCGGAATTCAACCGGAAGCTTATCGTTACGTTTCAGCAAAGAGTTCTCCTCGCGTATTTGGCGCAGGGTAACAATTTGGCCTACACGCAGGTTCTCGCTGTCGCCACGCTCGGTAATTACTTTCTTGTCGAAGATACGGTCGTTTTCCTCAATGAACTCGAACTTGTCAACAGGTTCGTTTTCGAGGAAGCGCGTATCACCGGCATCCAGAATCATTACCTTACGCATCATTTGGCGCACGATGGTTTCGATATGCTTATCGTTGATGCGCACACCTTGCAGGCGATACACCTCTTGGATTTCGTTCACTAAGTATTCTTGTACGGCAAACGGGCCTTTGATAGACAAGATATCGCCAGGGGTGATGGCACCTTCCGACAACGAAGTTCCGGCCTTGATAAAGTCGTTCTCCTGAACCAAGATGTGCTTGGTAAGCGGCACCATGTACTTGCGCACTTGGCCCTCTTTGCTCTCTACCAAAATCTCGCGGTTACCGCGTTTGATAGAGCCAAAGGTTACCACGCCATCAATCTCGGATACTACGGCAGGGTTCGATGGGTTACGGGCTTCGAAGAGTTCCGTTACACGTGGCAAACCACCCGTAATGTCTCGTACTTTGCCCAACACGCGAGGAATTTTGATCAAAACCTCACCTGCTTTTACGCTCTCGCCATCGTTTACCACTACGTGGGCACCCACAGGGGTGTTGTAGTTTTTCAAGTCGGCTTTGCCTTTCACCACCAAGCCTGGAATCTTACGTTTGTCGCGGCTCTCGATGATTACTTTCTCGCGGTGGCCGGTCTGTTCGTCCGACT
>CAYYZT010000106.1:0-9682 GCA_964476015.1 uncultured Chitinophaga sp. | reverse complement strand
CGTGGTGGGGCAGCCGTTGTAGGCCGCATCGGAATTGGGCGTATCGGCGCAGTAGTCGTCCACGTTGCAGCCGCCATCGCCCCAAATATGGCGAAGGCCCAGCCAGTGGCCCACCTCGTGCGTGGTGGTGCGGCCCCGGTTGTAGGGAGAGGTAACGTTGCCCGTTCGCCCAAAAGCATTGTAACGCACCACTACCCCATCGGTATTGGCACTCTGCGCGCCCGTGGGCATACCCGCCAAACCGGAGCCCTGCGGAAACTGTGCATAGCCCAGCAAAGTGCTGCTGCTGCCAAAGTTCACCACCCAAATGTTGAAGTAGCGGTTCGGGTCCCAAACGGTGGCGGGTTTTAGGGTGTTGTCGATAGTATTGGTATTGCCCCAAGTAGCCTCCGTGCGCTGTACGCGGTTGATGCCCGGCTCGGCCAAGTTGTTGCCGTTCGGGTCGCGCAGGGCGGGGCAGAACTCTATTTCTATATCAGCCGCTACCGAGCGGAAGCCCGTGGGCGTGTTGGTGGTATCGGCATTCATGCGCCGGAAGTCCTCGTTCAGCACATCAATCTGGCTATACACCTGTGCCGCGGAAATGTTCTCGTTGCTGCCCACCGCATCGCCGTTGTGTACCACGTGTACAATAATGGGGATGGTGATGATGGCCCGGTTGCCCGATTTGTTTTGGGGCAACAGTTGCTGTTTCACAATCTCGCCCTGAAGCCATATCTCGAAATCCATCAAAGAGGGCGAGCCGGGCACCTTGCTGCGCAACACGCTGTCGGCATACATGGTGGCGCATTTCTCATGCTGCGAAAAGCCGCCGATGGGCTGGTGGTTGTGCAACTGGCTCGGGATAAGCGTTTGCGCATGTACGGCGGCCAAGGGCAAAAAACAAGCGAGGAACGCCATTAGCATTCCCCGCTTGGTAGATGGTAGTAAGCTAATCATGGTGCAGGATAATCGGGGTTTGATTTCGGATTTACCCCACCAAGATAGCAAAACAATTAGTTAATTCTAAGCACTTTACGAACCACGTTTTCATCGCCCGAAACCACCTTCACGAAGTAGGTATTGGCGGGCATGTGGCCCAAGTCTATTTCAAACTCGCTCACGGTGCCCGTTTTCACTTCTGAAACAAACACTTTCTGGCCCAAAGTATTATACACCTCCACGTGCGTTTCGTTGCCTTGGTTGTTGGAAACGCTCACCGCAAAGCGGCCCGTGTTCGGGTTAGGATATACCGCCACGCCCAGTTTCGCTTCCACATCTGCTATGCCGGTACCTACCGTAATGGTAAAGCTGAACGTGCGCACGCAGCCGTTGGCATCGGTGGCGGCCACGGTATAGTTGCCCACGCCCAAGCCGCTGGTGCTAGTGCCCGTGGCTCCGTTGCTCCAAACAAAGCTATAAGGCGGCGTGCCGCCAGTCGCGCTCACGCTGGCCGTGCCCGTGTTTTGGCCTTGGGCCGTAGGCGTTACCTGTACGGTGGCTTGCAGCTCGCTAGGTTCGGTAATCGTGATGGTTTTCGTAGTGGCGCAACCGCCGTTGTCGGTTACGGTTACGGTGTAGTTGCCAGCAGTAAGGGTAAACACGTTCTGCGCGCTTTGCCCGTTGCTCCAAGAGTAGTTATACGGTGGGGTGCCACCGCTCACGTTGAGCGATATGCTGCCGTTGTTGTTGCCAAAACAGCCGCTCACGTTGGTTTGGCTTAGGGCAATCTTCGGCCCCACGTTCAGCACCGTTACGGTGGAGCTTACGGTGCAGCCCGCCGCATCGGTTACGGTTACGGTGTAGCTGCCAGCCTCCAAGTTGGTGGCCGTTTGCGAAATCTGGTTGTTGCCGTCGTTCCAAGCATAAGCGTATGGCGGTGTGCCGCCGCTCACGGCAGCAGTGGCCGTGCCGTCTTGCGTGCCGCCGCAGCCCACCGAAGTGCTGGATGTGGTTACCGTTGGGCTGCTGGTAGCGGCCAACGTAGCCGAAGCAGTTGCGGTGCAGCCCCTGTTATCGGTAATGGTTACGGTGTAGGTGCCCGAAGTCAATCCGTTGGCGGTGGCAGTGGCTTGGCCGTTGCTCCAAGCATAATTATAAGGTGTAGTACCGCCCGTTGCCGTTACCGTGGCCGAACCGTTGGCTGCCGTGCAACCGGGGTTTACGCCCGTAGCATTGGCGGCAAGTTGGATGGGCTGGGTAATGGTTACCGATGTGGTGGCACTACAGCCGTTGCCATCGGTAGCCGTTACGGTATAGTTGCCGGGGGCAAGGTTAGAGCGCGTGGCTCCCATAAATCCGCCCCAGTTAAAGGTGTACGAACCCGAACCGCCGCTAGCCGCTACCGTAGCCGAGCCGTTGTTGAGCCCGAAGCACGATATATTGGTGCTGTTGCTTACCGAGGCCACCACGGCCGTTGGCTGGCCCACGGTGCCCGTTACGGTATTGGAGCATCCGCCAGCCGTTACGGTTACGGTATAGGTGCCAGCAGGTAAGTTGGTAGCGGTGGCGCCACTGGTGCCGTTGCTCCAAGTATAGGTGTACGGCCCTGTGCCGCCGCTGCCGCTGGCGGTAAGGCTGCCATTGGTGCCCCCGTTGCAGCTTACATTGGTGGTGTTGCTAATGCTAACGGTGGGACCGCCCGTACTGGTAACGGTAGCCGTGGCGGTGGCCACACAACCCGAGGCATCTGTAACGGTTACGGTGTACGTGCCCGAAGGTATGCCTGTATTGTTCTGCGTATTGCGGGCATTGCTCCAAGCATAGGTGAACGGGGCCGTGCCGCCTGTGCGGGTAAGGGTAATGCTGCCGTTGCTTTGTCCGCAATTGGCCGCCACTACGCTGGTGGAGAGGATAATGTTGTTGGTAGCACCCCCTACCACCGTGCTGCCCGTGGCGGTGCAGCCGTTGGCGGTGCTCACCGTTACGGTATAGGTGCCGGGTGCCAGTCCAGAGATGGTTTGGCTGGTAGCGTTGGTGTTCCAAACATAGCTATATGGCGTGGTGCCGCCGTTCGGTGTGGCAGTGGCGGTACCGTTGTTGCCCGCGCAAGTGGCGGCGGTGTTGGCCACGCTCACCGTAAAGGCGGATGGTTGCGTAACGGTGGCACTGGTAGTGCCCGTGCAGCCGTTGGCATCCGTTACCGTTACGGTATAGGTGCCCGCCGTTAGGCCCGTGCGGTTCTGGCTAGTGGCCCCGCCGTTCCAAGCATAAGTATATGGCGCGGTGCCGCTGGCAACACTGATGTTGATGGAACCGTTGTTACCACCGTTGCAGCTTACATTGGTGGCCGTGGCGGTTGGCGCTGGCCTGCTTCTTACGGTAATGTAATTGGTGCGTGTTTCGGTGTCCTGCCCGTTGCTGCCAGTAGCTATTAGGGTAACGGCATAGGTGCCTGGCGTAGAGTAGATGACGGTTGGGCTGGCTAGGCTGGAGGTATTCGGTACGCCGCCCGCAAAAGTCCAAGAGTAAGAGGTGGCGTTGGTAGAGGTATTGGTAAAATTGATGCTGCCGCCCGCACATACCGAAGTGGCACTGGCCGTAAAGTTGGCGTTGGGCAGGTTGCCGCCGGGGGTACACTCCACTGGGAAAATCACGTGTTTCAAGCTCACTTGCCAATAATAGGTATAGGGCTGCCAGTTACCGTTGCTCCACTTTTCCCATCCATAGTTAGGGTTGCCGCTATAAATGCTGTTGGTAACTATGGCCACGGTGTCGCCCGCCGCATAGGCAAACTCAACACCTACATAGTAAGCACCCGTAACGGTGGCCGGTGTGGTGAACGGAATATAGGTGAGGCCCGTGGTGCTGAGCGAGGTAATGGGAACGGTTTGGGTGGTGAGCACCGTGCCGGGGGCACCGTTAGTACCATCGGAGTTCCAAACCCTTACGTTTACGGTGCGGTTGCCCGAAGTTTTAGCCACGCCAAAACGGATAAAAGTGCCCGTTATGGTAGAGCCGTTCACCAATGGCGTGTATCTGTTGGCCTTTGCCACATCGCCCTCTGAGTTGTGGCCCGAAAGATAACCATCGGCAGTGGTGGCACCCGCATAATACAACCTCAGGGTATCGTTGCTGTTGAAAATGTCCACCGTATCGCAACCGCCAGCGGCAGGTACCACGGTAATATAGCTGGTCTTCGTTTCGCTGTCGTTGCCAAAGGCGTTGGTAGCAGTAAGCGTAACGGTATAGGTGCCGGGCGTGTTGTAGGTAATGGTAGGGTTTTGTGCAGTGGATGTGCCGGGGGTGCCTCCAGCGAAAACCCAGCTCCACTGGGTGGGGTTGTTGGTCGACTGGTCAGTAAACGCCACGCTGCCGCCTACCCCCACCGTGGTGGGCGTGCCGATAAAGTTGGCCACGGGCAGATTGCTCACCACACTGTTGCAGCCCGGCGATGTGAACAGGGTGCTCCTGCGCTGGGTAAGGATGCCGTTCATGTAATTGGCCTGCTCTATGCTGAACATATTTGGACAGAAGGAGTAATCCATAAAATTCTCGTACTGGTCGCCGGGGGCCGGGGTGCCACAAGAGTTTCTGGCAGCGCAATTATAATTGGGGCCAGCCGAGTTGGGCGTGTCAGAAAAGCCATCATCGTTTCCGCAACCTGGGTTGTTATCGCGGCCCCAAGTATGCGGCAGGCCCAAATAGTGGCCAATCTCGTGGGTGGCGGTACGGCCGAAACCGTTATCATATCCAAGGCTGTAATCGATTACCAGCCCGTCGATGGCCGAACCGGGAACGCCAGTGGTAGGCAAGTAGGCATAGCCCGCCACGCCGCCGCCGGTGTTGCCGCAAAGGTCCACAATCCAGATATTGAGGTAATAGCGCGGATCCCTTGGGGTAGAGCCGTTGGTACTGTTCGATTTCATGGCGTTCGGCTCCGTATCCGGATCGAAACACGTTTTGGTGGTGTTCCTGCGGATAATGGTATCGAGGCAGAACTCTATTTGGGCATCTGCGGCCACGCCTAGGAATGCCGCGCGGGTTTGGGTGGCATCGCTGTTGGTGCGGCGGTAGTCGGCATTCAGGGTATTGAGCAGGTTGTTGATGGATGCCGTGGAAACGTTCTCGGCCGCAGTATTCCACACCACGTGTACCGCCACCGAAATGGTGCGTACCTGCCGGTTGTTGCCCCCATCGGGGTTTTGCTGCAAGTAGGTGCGGATGTCTTGGTCCAGTTGGGTCATCTCTTGGGCATAGCCAGGATTCTCCTGCAACTGTTTTTCAATCAAAAAGCCAAAATGACAATCGTGCTGGGCAAAGGCTGGCACGGCCATTAGCCACACCATAATAAGGGTAAGTAGGTTTTTCATTGGGTGCGAAAAAGGAGGATTTCGGAAAATTTTGACAAGTAAAGATACCTAATATCATTAACCGCCAAAATAGGATTTCCAATTTTCACTCTTTCTGCCTCAGATAAAATATCTCATCACATTATACCGCACAAATAGCTCAATTTGAGCTATTTTGAGACATAATAGCTCAAAATTGCGACATAATACCGCAAAAATGCCTCAAAAAAATGTCGCAATAGCTCAAAATGCCTCAACGCATGCAACAAAATTGCTATTTCACCAATTTATAGGTGGTCATTCCCTTTTCGGTTTCCACACGCAAAAAGTACACGCCCGTTTGCAAATGTGCCGTCGAAAACTGAATGGTGGTGGGCATTTGGGCTATGTGGGCCTCATATATTACGCCCCCAAGCACATCGTAGAGGGCTATGCGCTTCACCCGGCTGTCCATAACCTCCACGTTCAGTTGGCTACCCATCGGATTAGGATAAGTTTTAACTAGTTTATCCTTATCTTGCAATGTTTTAATAGAAACCGTGGTATCCAAAGGCTGCGGGTTGGGATGTGTATAACTGGCAAAGAAACGCCATACCTCCGTGCTGCCGTCTATATCTTTGTTGGTAACTATGCCCGGCAAAGCCAGTGGCGCATTGGGCCAAGTATGGCCCCCACCAACAATTTTCAACAGCGTAACCTTGGTATTGTTGTTGCAATCAGTATTCTGGTAACGAATAACATACGAATTATCGGTAGTGTTACTATTTGGCAAAGTATCAATGGTGGTGGAGCTGCCATTGCAACCGTTTTCCACCGTCCAAAACTGAACGGTGGAGTCCACCGAACCGCCCCCGGCACCGCCATTATAAGGCACGGTGGCATCGTTGGTACCATGCACTTGCAACACAGGCACAGGCCGTTGTGGATTACATTGCACCATAATAGATGGAGCCAACAGCCCTGTAACCGAGGCCACGGCTGCAATACGGCCCTCCAGCTCGCAAGCAAGGCGGTGGCTCATATACCCGCCGTTGGACATACCGCAGGCGTAAACCCGCGCCGGATCTACCTTTGCGGTGTTGTTCACATGGTCGATAATAGCGGAGGTAAAGGCCACATCGTCGGGCGTAGCGAACCAGCCGAAGGCGTTCCAAGCGTTGTTCAGCCCTTCCGGATATACCACTATAAAGCCCGCCGTATCGGCCACGGCGTTCATTCTGGAGTAAAACTCCTGCTGCCCGGCATTGCTGGTATAGCCGTGGAAGTTTAGCACCAACGGGGCCGCGATATTAACATTGTGGCCGGGGGGCAAGTGCAGTTTATAGGTACGCGCCGTGCCGTTTACTTGCAGTGTAAAAGTCTGTGCAAAAAGGGCGGCAACGGTGAACAACAAGCATGTAGACAAGTATATTTTCCTCATAGATTCGGTTTGGGATAGGCAATATAAAAATTTTCAACAACTAAGTTTACGCATCGCAATCAAAAACCAGTCCATATTTTAGCGGTGCATAAAAGCCTTTTCCCACAAGGTTTTTGTTAACTTTATCGAAAGGAACGCTTTCCACATGCAGGAAATAAAGGACTTTTTAAAATACATCAGGCATTACCTCGATATCCACATGTTCAGCATCGGAGATGCGCATGTAAGCTTGTTTTCCATCATTTTTTTCGTTGTTGCCAGCATATTTGTTATTTACTTTTCGCGACGGATGAAAAGGTTGTTGGTAAAGCGTATTTTCCCTCGCTACCACCTCGAAATCGGCATTGCGGAAGCCATCGGCACCATCGTGCAATATTTTGCCATCATCATCGGTTTTATTATAGTTTTTGAGAGTGCCGGCATCGATTTGAGCTCCCTCAAACTCATTGCAGGCGCGCTGGGCGTGGGTATCGGTTTCGGTTTGCAAAACGTTGTAAACAACTTTGTTAGCGGGCTTATCCTGCTCTTTGAAAGGCCCGTAAAAGTGGGCGACCGCATAGAGGTGGGGGCCGTAAGCGGCGACGTGGTAAAGGTTTCGGCAAGGGCCACCACCGTTATCACCAACGACAATATCTCCATCATAGTGCCCAACTCCGACCTTACCAGCAAAAGCGTTACCAACTGGAGCTTGGCCAACAAAGTGGTGCGTTTCAACTACCCCGTGGGGGTGGCTTATAAGGAAGACCCAGAACGGGTGAAACGGGTGTTGCTGGAGGTGGCCGATGCCAACGAGGGCGTGTTGAAAAACCCCAAACCCGATGTGCTTTTCGACTCGTTTGGCGATAGCTACCTCAACATGATATTGCGGGTGTGGACAAAGGAATATATCGACCGCCCGGGAGTGTTGAAAAGCCTGCTGTATTATGCCATCTTCAAGCGTTTTAAAGAAGAGGGCATCGAAATACCGTTTCCGCAGAGCGATTTACACATTAAAAACCCCATAGTTTGGCGGCAGGAGGAGGGGAAGTAACCATCACTTGAAATAGCTTTTATGAAAGAGTTTACCTTACTAATGCTAACTCTATTTCTCGTTATCAACTATGGTTTTGCCCAAATCAACATCCACAAAACCGTTGAGGAAAACCAGTTGAGGTATGATGTAGAAGTGGTGGGTTATGAGTTTGATTTTTGTGATTCGCTAACCATAGAGCGCAGTCATAATATAAACAAGATAACAATTGCCTTTCCGGCGGGCGGCTCCATGTCTGGCGTACGTATATATAAGGCCGATGGCGGTATAGGCTTGGAAAACGCCTTGCTAAAAGCCGAAGGCTCCATCCACCAAGCCCCGTTTGTGTTGGACTTATCCCCACTACCCAATGGAAGCTATACTGCGCATTATACCTCGTGTGGCGTGGGCGGTTTTTTGAAGATTAATATACGCTAGCTGTGCATATCCCACTTTTGGGAAGGCCCTACCAGCTATACTTATTAACAAGGCACCTCACCCCCGCCCCGCCCACTAAAACCTACACCCCAACACCCCAATCTTGATACCCGGGAACAAAAATTATAACGGGTATTGTTTTTACTCTCGCATTGCGCTACCTTTGCATCTCGTTTTGAATTTTAAAGACCAGAATCATGGGCAATTTTTGCGAACTGACCGGTAAAGGCCCCCTAAGCGGCAACCGTGTTTCCAAATCTAACCGCAAGACCAAACGCAAGTTCTACCCGAACCTGCAAACCAAAAAGTTCTTCATCCCGGAGCTGGATGAGTGGATTTCCCTAAAGGTGAGCACCCAAGCCATGCGCACCATAAACAAGAAGGGCATCTTCAACTACTTGCGCGAGTTGGAAAGCAAGGGCGAAATAGTTATTGAATAATCAACGTTAATATACTGCTGCAATGGCAAAGAAATCAAAAGGTAACCGCATCCAAGTAATCTTGGAGTGCACCGAGCAAAAGGAGACCAACGTACCTGGTACCAGCCGCTACGTTACCACCAAAAACCGTAAGGTGACCACCGAAAGGATCGAGTTGAAAAAATATAACTCGAACCTGAAACGTCATACCGTTCATAAAGAAATCAAATAAGGAGGATTGAATCATGGGTAAGGTAAGTAAAAACGCGAAAACCAACCGTGGTGCCAACCAAGGCGAGAGCAAAAACATGGTGAAAGTGATAAAGGCCGTAAAATCTGACAAGAGCGGTGCCTACACTTTCCGTGAGCGCGTGGTGCACAAGGACAAGGTAAACGATTTGTTGTCGGAGAAATAATTGTTTCCGGCTAAGCATATAAAAGCTTCTCTTAAGTTTTTGAGGGAGGCTTTTTGCTTTTGTGGAATTTCAAATAATTGAAACACAAAGAACACGAGGTAAAACACAAGGTACACAAGAGTCTTCTTTGTGACCTTTGTGAAATTTCTTTGTGACCTTTGTGTTTAAATACCATAGCACCAATGGCACTATTCGGATTCCTGTCCCGCGATAAGGACAAAGAAAGGGACGAAAAGAAAGAAGCCCTAGACAAGGGCCTCGAAAAAACCAAGCAAGGTTTCTTTTCCAAGATAGCCAAGGCCGTGGCCGGCAAATCCACCGTTGACGAGGAAGTGCTCGACGAGGTGGAGAACGCCCTCATCAGCAGCGACGTGGGCCTGCAAACCACCATCAAAATCATCCAGCGCATTGAGGAGCGCGTGGCTAGGGATAGCTACTTCGGCACGGGCGAACTGAACAGAATATTGCGAGACGAAGTAGTGGCCATACTCGATGCCAGCGGCACCAAAGACCTACACAGCTATGCCGACATCGCCACCAAAACCCCATACGTAATTATGGTGGTGGGTGTAAACGGCGTGGGCAAAACCACTACCATCGGCAAACTGGCCTATAACTTCAAAAAAGCCGGTAAAAAAGTGATGCTGGGCGCAGCGGATACGTTCCGCGCCGCAGCGATCGACCAGCTCAAGATCTGGGGCGAGCGCACG
>CAYYZT010000105.1:573-9771 GCA_964476015.1 uncultured Chitinophaga sp. | reverse complement strand
GGGTACCAAAAAGAGGGTGTATGGCTTTGAGCAGGAAGTTTAGTTTTTGGATAATCGGTTTGTTGCTGTTGTGGGCCGTGCCCGCTACGGCTACCATGGATTATATTTTCGATTCGGATACGGCGCAGCCCGCCACGGTTAAGCATACGGCTACGGATGATTACTTGGAGCAGCCCATCCAACCCACTCCATTGGATAGGGCCACTTGGCAGAAAAAACGGCAGGAAATGCAGTTTGACGAGAAACCTGCAAAGCCCAAAGAACAACCTAAAGACAAACCCGCATCCGTAGAAGACGAAAGCAGGAGCATTTTAGGCTTGGGCATGTTGGGGCAGGTATTATTGATTGCTACCGTGTTGCTACTGTTGGCCTTAGTGGTATTCTTGCTTACGCAACAAGGTTGGCTGGTGTCCAATCCCCGCCTGGCCAACAATAAAGATGCATCCCTGCTGCTGAACGATATAGAAGAAAACCTGCACGAAACCGATTTGGAACGTGCCCTGCGCTTGGCGTTGGAAGCAAACGACTACCGTATGGCCATCCGCATCTATTACCTCAGCATCATCAAAGAACTCTCTGCCTTGCAATGGATACAGTGGAAGCGCGACAAAACCAATGGCCAATACGTGCGCGAAATGGGCGATAGGCCCAACAGCGAGGCTTTCCGTAGCCTCACTATTGCCTTCGACAGGGTCTGGTATGGCGACGAAAACATCGGCCAACGGCACTATGAGGCGCTGGGGCCGCAGTTTAAAACATTTATAAACAACCTGAAAAAGCGGTAAACTGAAACAGCAAAACAACATACCGCTTATTGTTGGCATCGGCGTGGCCGTGTTGGGGGCCATATTGGCGTTGGTGTTGTATTTGCAACCCAAGGACAAGCACAATTGGAGCGAACGCTACTCGTACAGCAAAGTTGAACCCTATGGTATTGACTTAACCTACGAAGTATTAAAAGCATCCGTAAAGGAAGATTCCTTTATGGTACTTCGACGTGGTTTGGCGCAATCGTTAAAACCATCCAAGGTAAAGGGTAAGGCCAACTATGTTTTCATCGGCAACACATCGTATTTGACAGAAGCTGATGCCGACAGCCTTTCAGCGTTTGTGGCAGCGGGCAACGATGTCTTTATAAGCACGCACGAGATATATTACGAACTGGACCGCCTTTTCTCGTTTTCAGCATGCGATACTTTTCAAGTATGGGATTATGACGAATTGCAAATCTCCAAACAGTTAGAGGACAGTTCCGTAAACATAAACTTAACACATCCATCGCTGGGCTTCGATAAACCCTTGGTTTACACTTTTGCGCCGCAAAACTCCCCCGCTATTTATAGATGGTCATATTTCGATCTTGGCCAATGGTGCGGTGGGCAAGACAGTGTGGCCACCTTAGGCAGCATTGGTGGCCAAACCAATTTTATTAGAAAGCAGCATGGCAAGGGCTATATTTACCTGCACTCCACCCCCATCCTTTTTACCAACTACTATATGCGCGACAGCCTGAAACTGCAATATGCGGAGCGCGTGTTCTCGCATTTACAGAGCAGCCGCATTTATTGGGACGAAGGCTCGCGTACGTGGCATGGAGCGGACGGGGAAGACTATCAAAACACCCCCTTCGGCCAATCGGAGCTGAAGTATATCCTATCTCAACCTGCATCCCGATGGGCGTTTTATACCTTATTGGCGGGCGTGGTGCTATACATCGTGTTTTATATGAAGCGCAGGCAACGGGTTATCCCTGTTATAGAACCTTATGCCAATACTTCAATCGAGTACGTACAAACTGTTGGCGGATTGTATTTTATAAAACAAGAGCACCGCAAACTTGCCGAACAGCAGTTCAAGCTTTTCCTCAGTTTTGTGCGCAACCGCTATCGCATACCCACGCAGCAGTTGGACGATGCCCTTATCAAAAAAATAGCCATGGCCAGTACGGTGGACGAAGCCCAAGTACGGCAACTTTTTACCGCATACAATACCTTGAGCTACCAATCGGATATGGGTGAGGAAGAATTGATTGCCTTTAACCAATACCTCGAAAAATTTTACCAAAATTGTAAATAGAACCCTTCTTTATGGAAGAACAACTGAACGACGAACTACAACCAAATTATAACGATACACCCAATACCGACGAAGGCCAAACCGAGCCTGTGCCGGGCAACGACACCACGGAACAGCCTGCCGCCGAATCGCAGGGCCCGATAGAGGCCGAGGCGCTGTGGTCGGCACCGCGCACCAACGTGGAGGAGATACGGGAGGCGGTGGGGCGCATCAAAAAGGAAATCCATAAAGTTATCGTGGGGCAAGACGAGACCATCGAGCTGCTGCTGGCGGCCCTGTTCGCCAACGGGCACGTACTGATGGAGGGTGTGCCCGGCATAGCCAAAACCATGACGGCAAAGTTGCTGGCAAGGTGCATCCATGCCGATTTTTCGAGGATACAGTTTACGCCCGACCTAATGCCGACGGATATTGTGGGCACCTCGGTGTTCAATATGAAAACATCGGACTTTACGTTTAAGGCTGGGCCTATTTTCAGCAATATTGTACTTATTGACGAGATAAACCGCGCCCCAGCCAAAACCCAAGCGGCCATGTTCGAGGTGATGGAAGAACGGCAGGTAACGGTGGACGGGCAAACGCGTTTTCTGGAATATCCTTTCTTCGTTGTCGCCACCCAAAACCCCATTGAGCAGGAAGGCACCTACAAGCTGCCCGAAGCGCAGTTGGACCGCTTTCTGTTCCGCATTAAGCTGCGCTACCCCAACTTGGAAGAGGAAAAGCTTATTCTCCGTCGTTTCCGCGACGATTTTGCAGTAACTAGCATAACTGCCGTAAACCAGGTAATTGATGCCGCAGAAATGCAGCAGATAAGCGAAAAAATACAGCGCATCTATATCAAAGACGAGCTGTTGGATTACATTGCCCGCATCGTTAACGATACCCGAAACAACGGCGATTTGTTCCTGGGGGCTTCCCCGAGGGCTTCGCTGGCCATTATGCGCACTTCCAAGGCCATAGCCGCCATCAATGGCCGCGACTTTGTAACACCCGACGACATCCGTTTTGTATGCTACCCTGTGCTGAACCATAGGGTAATATTGGCACCCGAACGCGAAATGGAAGGCGTGGAAGTGGAAGACGTAATCAAGGATATTTTGAACAAAATAGAGGTTCCGCGATAAGATGCGCGCCATTGCCAACCTATATCTCACCCGTCGGTTTTTTATCCTTTTGGGGGCAATCGTGTTCATACTGAGCATCGGCTTTGTATGGAAACCGTTGTTCTATATGGGGCAAACCTTGTTGGGCACTTTGGCGGTGATGGCCATGCTAGACTTTATGCTATTGCACGGCCTACGCTTTAAGTTTGCCGCCCGCAGGGAAACCCCGAAACTGCTCTCGCTATCCGACCCGAACCCGATTAAGCTGGTACTGCAAACCAATGCGCCCATAGCCTTGGATGTAGCGGTAATAGACGAGTTGCCAGAGCAACTGCAAACACGCGATTGGCGGGTTGCTTTTACCTTAAAACCGGGCGAAAACAAAACCATAGAATACACCGTGCGGCCGGTAAAAAGAGGCGTGTATCGGTTCGGCAAGGCGAGGATATTCCTTACTTCCATATTGAAATTGGTACAACGGCGCATCAATTTCGACATTGCGGCGGAAGTGGCGGCCTACCCTTCCATCATCCAAATGAAGCAGTTCGAGCTGATGGCGTTTGCCAAAATCTCTACCTCGGATGGCATTAAACGTACCCGCAGGCTGGGCCACAGCTATGAGTTTGAGCAGATAAAAAACTATGTGCAGGGCGACGATTTCCGCAGCATCAACTGGAAGGCCACTGGCCGCCGGGGCGATATTATGGTGAACCAGTACGAAGACGAACGCTCACAGCAAATTTATTGCATCATTGACAAAAGCCGCGCCATGCGCATGCCTTTTGAGGAAATGAGCCTGCTGGATTATGCCATCAATTCCAGTCTCGTTATCAGCAATATCGCGCTGCTTAAACATGACCGGGCAGGGTTGCTGACTTTCTCCGACAAGATAGGTTCTTATGTAAAAGCCGAACGCAAGCGCAACCAATTGAAGCTGATACTGGAATCGCTCTACCGCCAACAAGAGCGCACGCTGGAGGCCAATTACGAGCTACTGTACCATGCCTCGCGCAACATGATACGCAACCGCAGTTTGCTGTTGCTGTTCACCAACTTTGAGAGCATGTATGCCTTGGAGCGGGCCTTGCCTATCTTGCGCAAAATGAACCGCTTCCACCTATTGGTAGTCATCTTCTTCCAAAACACCGAGCTGGTGGAGTATATGGAAAGTGGGGCACAAAACCTGGAAGAGGTGTACAGCAAAACCATTGCCCGCAAACTGCACAACGAAAAACAACTGATGGTGCAAGAGCTGAAACGCTACGGCATACATTCCATACTTACCGAGCCGAAAGAACTATCCATCAATACCGTTAACAAGTATCTGGAGCTTAAATCAAGGGGATTGATATAGTTACCGAAGGGGACCGCCCAACACCGATGCCATGCGGCCAGCCATAATGATTATGCCAATCATGGAGATGATACTGAAAATCCAAAACACGCCCATCAGTATCCAAAATACTTTTTGTTTCGAGGCAAACTCTTCCAACGAAACGGCATTGGGAAATTTACCGAAAGTGCCCAATTTGCCACCGCTACTTATCGCCATAAAACCTCCTGCCATAAACAGCCCACCGCCCAATAGATAAAACACCCCAATCAGTATAAAAAAACCTTCTTTGCCTATACTGCTAAAGTTGCTGGCCTGTACAAATAGCGCAATGCTGGATAGCGACATAAACACGCCCGAAAGCAAGAACATTACCCCTACAAACACCATCCAAGGCGAAGTGCTGCGCAGGTGCCGGGCGGCTTGTGGCGTAACTAAGTGTTGTTGCTCGGCAATGGGTTGGTCCAAGGTTTCCATATTGTTAAACAATGTTTAGGTTAAAGTCAAAATCCTGCCGTTCGGTAAATGCTCCTACGCTCCTCAACATGCTTTCGGTAGCACTGTCCAATGCAATGTCGAAGCCGTTTCCTTCCACGGTGGTGGCATGGGCACGCAGGCTTTCCGTAGTGGCAAGGTAATCCGCCCTTTCCAGTTTGTATAGCTGGAAATCGTGTGCGGCTTGGTCTGGCAATGCCTTAAAGCCCAATCGTTTGTTGTATTCCGTGGCTACGGGGTTGTTGCGCATTACCTTGGCATACAATCGTTGCAAACCGAACACGCCGAAAAACAAATCGAGCAAGCACAGCGAGGCCAGTACTGGTATGTAAGTGCTCAAATAGCGGTCTTCAAAAATAAACAGCCCAGCATCTCCCCTGCCCTCCAGCCAGTTAATGCCCGAGGCATGTATCATGCCCACCATTTCGCCACGGTACTCAATCATAAAATAGAAATCGGCAATGGGGCTCAACCTATCAAACCACTGCTGTTGCATTTGGGGCGTAATGTGCTGGCGGTATTCCATAAACCGGGCTATCTTTTCCGCGTTGCGCCACGTGCGCAACAGCTCTATATGCTCCTGCCTTAACCGCACCAACCGCACCCCATATCTCGAAACAAACATCTAGCGGATTTCTTTTATCACGTAATAAGGCGAGCCGTCTTTGGTATAAAGCCTGCTGATGTACTCCCCGATAATGCCCAAGCAAAACAGGATTAAACTGGTGGAAAAGAAAATGGCCACTATCAAAGAGGTAAAGCCCAGTTCTATATCATACGTAAGCTTCTCGTGCAAATATTTTATACTGAGGGCCAAACATACCAAGGAGCCAAAAATGCCCAAATAGGTCATTAACCGCAGTGGCAGCACAGTGTAGCTAATGATATAGTTGAGCGTAAGTAACACCAGTTTAAGGGTTGAATAACCCGACTGGCCCGTTTTCCGATTTTCGTGCGACACCTGCACATTGGCCACGCTGCCGGTATACCAGCTCAATACCTCATCCAGCAACAGGTATTTTTGGTTCACGCTCTTTAGCCGCTCGGCCAAATTGCCGCTTATCAAACGAAAAGACGAGCCGCCGCCGGAAGTGTTGGCGAAGTAATAAAAAAACTTGTTCACCATACGGCTGCCCACGTTGCGAAACTGGTTGTGTTTCTTTTCATGGAAAAGGCCATAGACCAAATCGGCCTCCGTGGCTTTTTGGCGTTCTATGAGTTTCAATATCTCCTCCGGCGGTATCTGCAAGTCGTCGTCGATGGTGATAACAAAATCGGCATGGGCATGGTGCAGGCCGCACAACGTGGCATTGTGCTGGCCGCTGTTGCGGGCCAGCTTGATGGCCGTAACTTGGTGCGGGTACTCTTTTTTGAGTGCTTTGATGGTTTCCCAACTGCTGTCTTTGCTGCAATCATCCACCAACACTACGCGAAACGAGGCCAAAATAGAATCCATTGTTTTACGGATACGCTCAAAAAGCTCCGTTAAGGAATCAGTCCCATTATAAACCGGCACTACAATGGCATAGGTAACCCGCTGCTGCATGGGGCGAAAATTAAAAAAAATATTGTGTATAAGCGATTTTGATAATCAACACACGTGGGCTTATAAGTCGGCTTCCAGCACAGGCAGGCAAACCACGTTTTGGGTTTGCACCAATGCCGAACCCCAAGACAGGCCCACGCCAAAGCCGCAAAGCATCAATTGACAAGGCTTTTGGGACACTTCCGCCTGTAGTTGGCTGGCAATGGTAACGGGTATGGTGGCCGAACTGGTATTGCCGAACCGGGCCAGCGTTTCGGGAGTTTGCTCGATAGTAAGCCCTAGCTTTTTCCTGATGGCATCGTTAATCAGCTTGTTGGCTTGGTGAAACACGAAAAAATCGACGTGCTGTTTTTCCACCCCCACATGCGCCAACAGCGTGTTTACGTTTTGCGGGGCCTCTTGCACCGAGAAGTTGAATACGTTGATGCCGTTGAGCGCCAAGTGGGTTTTGTTGCGAACGATGCCCATGCTTTCCTCTACCAACTGCAAAGCATTTGCTGTTATTGGGTGCCTGTAAGCCCCTTCGGGGATGATAATATCGCGATAGCCCCTTCCATCCGTTTCCAAATTGAAATGCATTGCCGGGGCATCCGCATCTTGCGCCAAAGCCGTTGCCGAACCGGCATCGGAAAAAATGGGCGCGGCACTTTTATCCAAGGGCGACACACAAGCCGACGATACATCGCCAGCCAACAGCAAACCTTTCGCGCCGGGCATGTTTGCCAACAAAGAAGCCGCTACCGATAAGCCGTACGGATAGCCCGAACAGCCCAGATTTATATCGAATGCCATGCAAGACTTGGACAAGCCCAATCTTTCTTGCAACAAAGCAGCCGTGGCTGGAGTAATGTAATCGGGCGTTTGGGTAAGGAATATCAATACCTTTATTTCCTCCCGCCGCCAACCCAAGGCATCCAGCAGCCGGGTGGCCGCATGTTCACAAAGGTCTGATGTACAGGTGCCGGGCTTGGCTATGCGCCGTTTTTCGATGCCAGTGGTGCGCACAAACAGTTTGCGCTCCGGCTCCGGTATTACTTCGGCGGTAAGGTTCGATACTTCGGTAGCGGGCACCGTGGCCGCAATGCCCACAAGCCTAACGCCGGATATGGAGAAAACGGCCATTATACCGCCACACGGTTTTTCACCAAGTTAAACAGGTCGTTTACGGTAGTGGCGGCAGCCAGCTCTTCGGCGGTAAGGTTCACGTTGTATTCCGAGTCGATACGGGCAATCAATATCAACGCCATCATGGAGTTCCAGCCAGCCAATTGGCGAAAGGCGGTATCGCCCCCAATGCTTCCGGAAGGCACGTCGTCAAACTCCGCTTCTATTTGCTTTACAAAATCACTTAGCTGCATACGGTGCGTGTGTAGTTGCTAAGTTACTAAAAATGGGCGGGTGAATTTTTACCACAGCCGCTACTTGTGCAATAATAATTCCATCTTTGTGTTGATAGAAAGTATGAAAAACACGCTATTTCCCTGTTTGCTTGCCCTAGGCTTGGTTGTTGTGGCCAATAGCTGCAACAAAGCCGAAGATGCCGATTGCCAAAGCGATACCTACTGGGCCGACATTACCCTGAACGGTACGGCATACAATACCTTGGCCCCTTGCGCCGATTGGGAAATCGTTATCGATTCCACTTACCAAAAAGTGGATACGCAATTGGTAAGCGGTTTTCGCTTTTCGCAAATAGGCACCCGTTTCCAAATAAAAAACGGAGATACCGTGGCGGGTCAACTGGCGTTTAACCTGTTCTTTTTTGCCAAGGATAGTTTGGTGCAAACCGTGGGCGACTCCCTTTTCCTTGCTCCCCAAAACATTTGCGCCATACTGGACAGCAACTTCCACCGCTTGGGCAGCACTGTGCAGGATACCGTTTCGGTAGTTACCAATATCGTTTTTATGGACAACAACGGCCGTACCCGCGAGAGCTATTACCTAACTACCAACTGGCAAACATCCGGCTACGGTTTTCAGCCCATAGCCATTGAAGGGGTGGTTGATGGCGAGTGCCGTACCCGTTTCGAAATGAATGCTTTGTTGGGCGATTCGGCCGCTACCGACAGCGTGGCTTTGTACGGTAGGATAAGGGTGCCGTTTAAGTAATAATACCATGCCATATTTTGTATTATTAGCCTTGCTGCTTGTAAGCTGCACTTCGGAAAAACCGATAACACCTTCTTTGGATATGGCCCAGCAAACTGTTCTCGAAACCATGGATACCCTTTGGGCCGATGGTTTCGATTTTCCCGTGGGGCCTCCCAACGCCAAAGGATATTATAATGCCCAAGGCTTTGGCAAGAACATGCACTTGGGCGATGACTGGAACGGCAATGGCGGAGGGAACACTGACTTGGGCGACACCATATATGCCATAGCCAACGGGTATATAAGCGAAGCCACCGATATGCGCGGCGGGTGGGGAAACGTAGTGCGCATCATACATTACCTGCCTGCAAACCACTCTTTTGCCCCAGCCATCGAATCGCTTTATGCCCACTTGGACGAAATGTTTTTGAAGGCCGATACTTGGGTTGAAAAAGGTACACCCATAGGTACCATTGGCAATGCCAACGGACAATATTATGCCCACCTGCACCTAGAGCTTCGGGAAACGCCCGGCCTTGAACTAGGCGGCGGCT
>CAYYZT010000105.1:0-563 GCA_964476015.1 uncultured Chitinophaga sp. | reverse complement strand
CATCAATCCGGAATGGTTTATTAGGAATAACCGATAATCACTTCGTGGTGTCAGGCTCCGTTTCCGTATCGGCCACATTGCTTAGCACGCATTCCAGTGCCATTACTTGCAGTTTCTCGGAATTGTAGGTGCTTTCAGAGAGCAATTCTTGTACGCTGAAGTTTTGGTCCATCTTCTCAAACATGCAAGTACAATAACCTTTTGCATCTATTTTAAAACCCAAATCCTGTGCCTCGACCCCTGCCACACAGGTTTCCAACCCGAACGAATTGTTGAGGATTACCTTTTTCATCGCCGCTTCGTCTTTCATATTGCCCGACATGCACTTCAACAATTTAGTGCGGTTGTTCGGGTCTTCATAAAACGACAGCACCATTTCCGCCTTCGATTTTTTGGCGAACATCGTCATCAACTGGTCGTAGCCGAACTGTTTCATCAGGTACTCCATCATACACGTGCAGTAGCCCCCTGCATCCACCGCTTGCGCTATCAAAGGGTCAATCTCACCGCTCGTAAGCATAGTTTCGCAGGCGGGTATGGCCATGGCGAGCACTTCTTTTTTC
>CAYYZT010000104.1:9059-9801 GCA_964476015.1 uncultured Chitinophaga sp. | reverse complement strand
CCGCACGGTTATGAGGCCCGTATATACAGTATCGTGCTCGCAGCCGTTGGCGGCCAACACGCGCAAGCGCACATCCCAAGTGCCGGGGGTGTTGTACACGTAAACGGGGTTGAGCTGGGTGCTGGTTGCGCCGGGCGGGCCAAACTCCCATACCACGCTGGCATAGGTGCCGGTAATGTTGGATGTGAAGCTCACGTTTTGCCCTTGGCATATTTCCGTACGGTTCGCGCTGAAATCCACCTTTACATCGCTGGTGGTAATGTAGTTGGGCTTGATAACCGTATCGTAGGTATTGCAAACGGTATCGCGCACAATAAGCGACACGCTATACGCCGCACTGCCCGAGGGGTAGGTATGGCTGGGGTTTTGCAAATTAGAGCTGGGATTGTTGGACGGGTGCCTGAGACGCCACACATAGCTCAGCCCGTTTGCCCCGCGAGAGGTATCGGTAAAGTTTACCGTAAATGGCGAGTCGCACACGGCAGTGAAATCGGCGGTAAAGCCTGCCCTGGGCCTGGGGTCGATGCAGATATAGTTGTTCTTGGTAATCGTGGCCTGGCAACCAAACTGGTTGGTAGCGATAAGGGTAATGGAAAAACAGTTGGCATTTATGCCCGCAATTTGGTTGAACGTGTGGGTAACGGTACACTGGTTGGTATATACCGTTCCGTCGCCCATGGACCATGTGCAGGCCGTTACGTTTGCCGAGGTATCATAAAACGTTACCGTGAGCGGGCTACAA
>CAYYZT010000104.1:7311-9049 GCA_964476015.1 uncultured Chitinophaga sp. | reverse complement strand
GTGGGCTGCGGGTGTACGGTAATCTGTTTGGTAACGGTCTGGAAATTGACCCCGTTGTTCGTTATCCTTAAAGTAACCGTATAAGTGCCTGGGCTGTTAAAAACAAAGCTGGGCCTATATTGGCTGGTGGGGTTGGTGAGCGGTGCGTTGGTACTCCATGTGTGGGAGTTATAAGCCCCCCCAGTGGCCACGGAAACGTAAGGAACCGGATTGCCGTTTATCTTCGAGCTATCAACCAGCAACACTACCAATGGGGCGCAACCGCTTTGGATGGAATCGCCGGCAAAGTTCGTAATCCTAAAAGAACCAACCAGTTGCGCCATAGCCATATGGGGCGCAACAAGGACCATTAAAGTTAAAACGAATCTATATAACCAGTTCCGACCCATAAGTTTTAGCCATCATAAGATGAACTAACAAGAAAAATACTAAAATTCGCCGAATAAGCGAAAAACAGTACGCCAAACTTATGAAACAGACTGTGGAAAAAAGAGTTCGCACCAGTACTCACGGATGCGAACTCTTAATCCGTTTTTAATCAGGGCATCGCGGTTTCTTCCACGTCGCCTATTATCACAAATTCGGTTCTACGGTTCAATTGTCTATTGGTCGGGTTGTCAGAACCATCAGGGTTTGTATTTGGCACAATCGGGCGGTCTTCGCCATACCATTTTTTCACGAGCCTATTGCCGTTTACTTTGCCCACTATCGTCAAATAACTAAAAGCGGTCTCGGCACGGCGCATAGAAAGGTCTTGGTTGTATGTGCTGTCACCTTTGGAGTCGGCATGCCCGGCAACCTCTATGCGCACTTTAGGGTTCGCGTTAAGGAAAGCCACCACCGAATCGAGCGAGGCGGTGCCGCCTTTCATCAAGTCGTAACGGTCAAACTTGAAGTGTATCTTCCCTACCGTCATGCCCGGCCAGTAAGCGTTCCTGTTGAGCTGGAAGTTTTGCGTTATTACCGCATTGTCTTCCAACCCGGCCGTAACTATCGGCTTGCGCTGTTCGGCATACTTCAGGTCGTCGCCAGCCACTACCACATACTCGGGCCCGCCATCCAGTTGAAAGCGGTACTTGCCCAGCGAGTCCAACTTTGCACTGGCCACCAAGCTATCGTTATCCTTCATATAAATATAAACGATAGCATCCGTAATCGGAAGCCCTCCCGGAATATTTTCCACCACTAGGCCCTCCACAAAAATGTGGGTGGGCGGGAAAGAATATGCCAAGATATCGTCGCAGCAATTAGGGCTTTTCAGGTTGTAGCCCCCTGTCCTGTTCGATACGATAAACCCACGGGTGGTAGTGCTGGGGCGATAGTACATATCGTCTACCGACGAGTTGAGCGGGAAGCCCAGATGCTCCGGCAAGCCAAAACCGCTCAAAGAATCTTTCACCGAGCTATAAATATCGTGCCCCCCGATGTTTACGTGGCCCACCGAACTAAAGTATAGCGTACGCTTGGCAGCGTGGTAGCTCGGGGTAATGTCGTCTTCCTTGGTGTTTACATTGGTGCCCGCATTTACGGGCGCGCTGTAGTTGCCCTGCAAATCGGGGTAGGTGTACCAAATATCCATGCCGCCTTGGCCGCCCTGCCTGTCGCTGCTGAAGAACAACACCTCGCGGCCGTTCTCGTCCAGCACACTGTACGGGTGGGTGCTGCTATGTTTGTCGGCACTGATGCCGCCACCTACCTTCTTGGGCTCGCCCCAAGTGCTACCGCTGCGGGTGCTTAC
>CAYYZT010000104.1:0-7301 GCA_964476015.1 uncultured Chitinophaga sp. | reverse complement strand
CCCATATCTCGCAGTGCATCTTGGTTATCACCTCGGTTTCGGTACAGCGCGTAAAATAAAACTTGCTGCTATCGGGCGAAAAGATGCCGTTGCCTATGTGGTAATCGCCCGTGTTGAACGGTACGTTGAACAACTGCCCCGCTGCCCAAACCTCGTTGCCTTGCGTGGTAACATAAAGGCGTGTGTAACGCTGTTGAGACATGATGCTGCTATCCGTTACGTCTATCAGCGTGTCGTTGGCCAAAGCCGCGTAAAGCAAACGGCCATCGGCCAGCTCCACGGGGCTATAATCCGTAAGCGGGTGGTTTGCGCCACGGTCCAAGTGCCTCACTTCGGCCTTGGTTTGGTCGCCCATAAGCCTAATGCCCAAGTCGCAACCGGCCACTTCGGCCTGCACTGTTTTTTGCAAAGCGGTAAACTCCGCGCTTATTTTGGATGGTTCGGCGGTTTTGAAAAGGTTGAAGGCCGTTTTAGCCTCCTCGTACCTACCTTGGCGTTTCAAGCTTTGGCCCAAGTAGTAATAGGTATAAGGGTGTTTGTTGGAGTCAATTTCCAATACTTTGTTAAAGTACGTTTCTGCATTGGCGTAGTCGCGGGCTTGGTAGTAGCTCGCTGCCAACAAATAAGCCCCGCAGTGGTTTTTTTCGGGTTTTGCGTCATACGACATCTGCAACACATCGATGGCGTTGTAATAGCTCCCTTTATTGTAGAGAATTTTCCCCACCTCTAATTGTTTCTTCCAATTAAGTTTCCGCACCTTTTCCATTTGTGCGGCATAGGCCGAGTCGGCATTGTACTGTGCGGTTAGCGTGCTGGTGCCTAGCAATAGTATGGCCAATAGGGCCACTAGGACTTTCGGATAGTAGTTGTTCATTTCGTAGGTTTTTCGATTTCGTTCTTCAAAAAACGTTTTCCCAATTCCACACTTTGTTGTGGCTCGGGTAGTGAAATGCGAGAATCGTGCCAGTGAAGTGGCACAACATTTTCACCCCAAGTATCTTGCGGTCTGTTATCTTACTTTACCTATTGTCTTGACATAAGCAATGATATTGAATGACCGAGGCCGTGCCAAATACCCTCCTCGGAGGGTCAGCACGCGGCATGGCGATGGCGACGGGCTATAGACATTGGATTTAGGATTTGCTTTGTTCGATGGACCAAGCGTGCTGGGGTGGGTGGATTGCAACACCACTACCACCGACCCACCCCGATGCCTTTGTAACGCATCGTACTATTCCAGCACCATGCCGCGTGCTGGGGTGGGTGGATTGCAACACCGCTACCACCGACCCACCCCGATGCCCTTTGCAGTATATCGTACTATTCCAGCACCATGCTGGGCATCGACCCTCCAAGGAGGGTAATTGGCACGGCAGTACCATAATCCAATATCTTCGGCATTCCATATTCCGCAAAAAAACAACAAAGCCCCTACCGAGGCAGGGGCTTTGAGTTATGTTATGGATGCCGTTATCTTTTAGAAACGTGGGCAGAACAACAGCGATTGGTTGTCCACCGCCCTTGGCACGCCCATTAGCACCAGCGATACCTCAAAGGCTCCGGTTGGTTTAGGGGTGTTTTTAAGGGTAGAAATGGTAGCATCGTAGCTAAAGCCTAAGCGGGCCACCTTGTACTCAAATGCAGCGTAGAAAATGCCCGCGTCCGATTTGCCGAACTTGCCTTCCAAGTTGTCCACCATACGGTAGTAAGCACCCGTGTGCAAGTAAACGCCTTCCGTCATATTAAAGCCTACGGAGAAGCCGAGGTTCAAGGCATTTTCTTTGGCTTGGTTGAGGAAGATAACCGACGGCATCAAACGCACCACCTTGCCGATAGCGATTTCGGCACCTGCGTGGGCCACATAGCGGCGTTTCAACTCATACTCGCCGGCACCCAGCAAATGCTCTTTCGGTTGCAAAATGTGGAACATGGCACCGCCGTAGTACAACGATACTTTTTTGCTCAGTTGGTTGAAGCCCAACAGGCCCACTTGCAAATCGAAGTTGCCATCGCTGGTAGCAATGGGGTCTTCGTTGCTAGGCAGGCCGGGGTTAAAGTTGCCGTTGTCGAACTGGTTGAAGAAACGCAGGTCGTTACGGTCGAGGCGGCGTTGGTAGTAGCCTGCCTGCACACCGAGGCTCAAAGAGTGGCGGCCTTTTTTGTCCAATGCCTTGTGGTAGGCGGCCGAACCCATGATAACGGTATTGTTGTACAGTCCGTTGTTGGTTTGGTCGTTTACTATTACCAAGCCCAGGCCCAAGGCATCCTTTTTGAGCATGATGGGCGCATCGAAAGAACCGGAATAGGTAACGAATGGCTGGTCGGCCACGTTGAACCACTGGTTGCGATAGTTAAGGGCTATGCGGAAGCTACCATTCACCTTGCCGGTAAGTGCAGGGTTTAGGGTAAGCGGGGAATTGAAAAATTGGGTGAACTGATAATCTTGAGCACTAGCCCCAACAGAAAGCAGGGTGAACGCCAACAGACAAGCAATAGCCTTGAATTTCATAAGTGGTTCGGTTAATCGGTCAAGATAGTTGTGTACCTCCGGGAGAGGCCAATAGCAAAAATAATCAAAATGCTTTGCTATGCAAGTCTATGAGCAATTTCAAAATTTGAAAATTTGGGAATAGGTTATTTGTTACGGATTGCGAGTTACGGATTACGAGTTGTCGGTACCTGCAGTCAGGCAATATCAGGCCGAAAGATATGGCTAGTTGGCACAATAACCACGCGTTGTGCGATTGAAGCATAATCCTGAAAGGATGGCAGGATTATAGAAAGAAAACATTGTTCTTTATAGCAAACCCCGAAGGGGTGATATGATTTTTCAATACGGTGGTTATATCATTTGGACATTAAAAGTCGTATTAAAAGCAATGTTGGGCTCCTACGGAGCTACCACACACACTCTCTCCGCTTTTCTACAGATGTTGAACTCCTACGGAGTTGTCTACCAGTCCCATAGGGACCCAACATCTGTAGCTCCTTTAAACGAATGTATTGGCAGCTCCGTAGGAGCCTAACATTCAAACCGCAATGCTCATTTAAAGTCAAAATGGTATTATATCACCTTTCAGGGTTTAGTTGCCGTTCAGAGCTATAAACCTGTTATTCCTTGGGGATTGGCTCGGCCAAAGGCAGTTGGCATGTGCTGTGGCTACAACGATAAACCCAATCGCACCACACCGTAATAAACCCGTAACTCACAACCCGTAACCAATCAACCATCAATCAGCCACCACCGCGGTAAGGATAAGCGTACCGCCGTTTACCGCGCCGCTTTTATCCACTATTATGGAAACCTTCATGCCGTTGAGCACGGAACCGATAAAGTAGGAAGCAAGGTGCTCAGAAACCACCAAGGTAGCCTTTATTTGGGTAGCGAACGCCGCATCGGCACGAACCTTCTCGGCACTGGCGAAAACATCCTGCAACGGTTTTCCCATACAGGCATCTTTGTTCAAGCCTATCAGCTTTTCCACGGCAGGGTTCCAATCCACTACTACTTGTTGCGAATTGAAAACAAGGATGCCGTATGGGCTTTCCTCGTAAACGGCGTGTACAAAGCCTTTCGTGGCTTTACTTTCATCCATACCAGTAATATTTTCATCCATAAAAAACGCGGCCTTCCACTTCTTTTGGTATAGCAAAGGTACTTGCGATATTCGCCTTGCATTAAAATTTTCGTTCAGGTGGCGATTTTAGTCGTTGGATGGATAATAATGACGGGTAAGGATAAAATTTAATCTACCATTTGCCGGGGAGCGACTCCGCTATGCGAAACTGGAAGCCAATACCGGCCTTGCGCCAAAAGCGGTCTTCCATGGCGCAGAAAAATGGCAACTGGCCTTGATTGTAGGTAAATGAAGGAACTGGTTGGAGTGTAGGGGCGAAGAGATATAGCCCCACCACCTTGGCCGTACACCGGGTTTTGACAATGGGTGTTTTCGGCAGCAACGAGATGGCAGTATCCGCTACCTGTGCTCGCAGTTGGCAGCACAGCAGCATGGCAATGAATAGGGCGCAAAGCGTTTTCATCGGTATTGGAACAATCCGTATATGAAAAAGGTTTGCATAACTTTGCCCCATGCAGCCGCCAGTAAACATACCGCCAGATCAGTTACAGTTCCGGGTATCCCGCAGTTCGGGGCCGGGCGGCCAGCACGTGAACAAAACCGATACCCGGGTAGAGGCCCTGCTGCACGTAGAAAGCTCCCCTGCCCTTACCGACGAGCAAAAGCTACGGGTGCAGGCCACGCTTGCCAAACGCATCAACAAGGAAGGCTACCTTGCCGTGGTGTGCCAACAGACCCGCTCGCAGCTTACCAACAAGGAAAAGGCCGTGGCCAAGCTAACGGAGCTGGTGAACAAAGCACTGGAAGAAGACAAGCCCCGAAAACCGACCAAAATGCCCAAGGCGGTGAAGGAAAAACGCATCAAGGACAAAAAGGAACGGGGGCAAAAAAAGCAGTCGCGCACGGATTGGAAGAAGTTGCTGTAAAATAGCGCACAGTTTACCGCAATTGCGACATTATAGCTCAAAATTGAGCTATTTTACCGCAAAAATGCCTCAAAAAATGTCGCAAAATGCAGCAATGCGGCAAATTACTGGGCAAAATCGGTGAATACCGCCTCGTTGAACTTGGGGTTCACCACTAGGTTGTGAAACTCGTAACGCTCGAATTGCCCAACTTCGTCATACATAATCTGCACGATAGGAAGGTTGTATTGCTGATCGATGTACAATACGGTCTTTTTGGCGTAAGAAGTAGGCACTTTAATTACTTGTCCGGCCGAAATATCCGTAAAGTCATCAACACCAGCATTCTTATCAATAATTAAATATCCACATATATTTTTTGCCTTAGCAATGGCATCGATGGTTTCGCCAGCCTTTACGGTATAGTTTTCGTATTTAAAAGTAGGGTCGTTGATGGTTACTTTGTAGCATTTACGGCCATTCCAGGTTACATCGCCATCGTAAATAAAGTGCTTGTCAAACTGTCCGGCGGCTTCCTTGTCGGCCTTTACAATAGCGGCACGGATGATTTTGGAAAGGAAGGTAAAACCGCTGTTCATAATGGTATGATGCTGGCCCTTCCTCATTTTGCTGCCGTAAGGGTCTAGTTTTACGTTGGGCAGCCAAGCACCTGGGTTTACGTTGGCCTTGGTGCCGAACTTGGATTCGTTGTACAGTATCTTCACGCCATCGTTAGGGGCGGCCTTGCTGTGTATGTGAACCCTGAAAGGGCTTACGTTCAGCCGGGCATCTACCTCGCTATAGCTGTCTTTTCCGTTCACGCGTTCCCAGCCTTTTAGGGTAAACTGGAGGGTTTTGGCATTGTCGATGCCGCTAAGCATGTTGTTGATGATATCCCTAGAAGACGGGGCGTTCTCATCTATTCGGTTGGCAAAGGTGAATTGCAGGCTTACAAGGCTCACCAAAGCAAGTAGGAGCAACAGTTGTGGCTTTTTCATAGGATGTTTGAGGGGCGGTTGGGTTTGGGTTAATGCGTTTGCGGGCGGACACAAAATTAGTGCCACACATCAACATTGACGTACTGCCGGGCAAAATATTTTACTTGTACGGCAATCCTACCTTCTTAAACACGAAGTGCAACAACCAAGCCGGGCCTATCAGCAGAAACTGGAGGTCTTTGAAAAAAGATGGTTTTTTGCCCTCAATATTGTGCCCGATGAACTGCCCAATCCACGCCACCACGAAAATGAGCACCGAAGCAATGACCTGCAAACCGGGGTTTCCGCCCAAAAGATTGAACAGTGCGTGGTTTCCGAAAACGATGGCCAACGCTATAAACACAAAGCCGATAAACAACGGCAACGACAGCCTGATGTAGAACAAAATGGCCAAGGCCAGTATTATGGTGCTCCAGTTGAGCCACCAACCTACCTGCACAAACTGCGAGGGCACGGGGATGGCCCACAATATACCGAACAGGCTAAACATGATGAGCGGTATGCAAATCCAGTGAATGAGCTTGTTGGTGGCATTTTTGTGGCTTTCGCCATACTCGTCTAGCCATTGGTCTACGGTTTTCATAAGGCATGTATTTAGTTGGGTAAATTTGGATGCGTTAGCATAAAGTTATACAAAACTATACAAACAAAAAGGCCCTATGTTTTACAACACAGGGCCTTGTGCAAAGTTCGGTATGGCTTATTGGGCCACCACCATACGGTTGTTGATGCTGTGGCCGCCATTGCTGATGCTGTAAACATATACACCGGCAGGCAGGTTGTTACGGTCCAAACGAACACTGTTTTGGCCAACTTCGGCTACCACTTGCTCGGTATAAACTACCGCGCCCAGCATATTTACCACGTTTAGGGTATATACCGCGCTGTTTTTGGCAGTGAAACTGATGGTGGTAAAGCTGTTGAAAGGGTTCGGGGTATTGCCGAAAGCGGTTACGTTGCTAGCTACTGGGTTGATGCCGGTCCAAGCGGTGTTGCAGGTAGAAGCAACGGTATCGGTTACGGCACTGCAATCGCTGCCACTGCCCACTACCTTTACAATGATGCGGGTATTGTCCAAAATGCTGGCAGGCTGGTTGGCCACCTCGTTGCCGCCGTTAATCCAAGCGGTAACGTACATTTCGGTTTTGTAAACGCCCTCGCCATCGGTAGGGGTACCGCTCAAACGGAAACAGCCGCTTTCGTTTTTAACGAACACGTGGCCTTGGGCAGCTTTGTTGGTGGTCCAAGATACGCCGCAAGGCAAGCCTTCGATGCTCATGATTTTAATGGAATCCACATCGGCGGTAATGGTGGCGCCAAGGTTTACTTCCACCTCGTCGAAGTTTTTGAAGAAAATGGTGCGTCCGTTAAAAGTATTTTCGGTGAAGCAGGTTACTTGGCCGCCTTCAGGATGCAAACCGGGCGTAGTGATGGTTTGGTCGGGGGTACACTGTGCCGAGGCAACTAGACCGGCAGCCACAAACGCTAGAGTAAAAATCGCAGATTTCATATTAGGGTTTTTGGTGAATGATTTTCGGTAAAACTAAGGTTTTTACCTTTTAATCGCCAAGTGCTATATCAACAGAACAAGTGCGAATAAAACACAAATGCATGTACCATAGCCACTTGTGCCGTACTTCGGGGGCTATTTTAGCAGCTATAAAACCTTCACAAAACGCTTACCTGCCTACTACGAAACGTTGCGTTTGCACGTTTTTGCCATCGCTAATCAGGTAGAGGTACACGCCGTTGGCAAGGTTGCTCACGTTGATGTTGTTCACGTTCAAACCGCTGGCAACGTTCAACTGCTCGCGGCTAAC
>CAYYZT010000103.1:0-9959 GCA_964476015.1 uncultured Chitinophaga sp. | reverse complement strand
CATACAAGGCGGCACTCCGCCTTGTATGCCCACTATTGCCCAGCCATCGTTGGAGCCAAAACACGAAGCATCGCGCTTGGTAACGTAAGAGCGGAAATTGAAGTTGGTATCGGGCGTTACGGTAAGGGTAAAGGTGCCCTGTGCGTTGGCCGTGGCTCCATCCACCACCAAATAATAAGTGCCTGGCTGGCAGATATAGGTGCTGATGGTAGATTGGCTGCCGCAACCATTATCGTTGGAGGCTTCTACAACACAATTGGTATTGAGGAAATATAAGTAGCTATCAAACTGCGCGCCGCTTATGCCACAAAGGCTTGCCGTAATGCCGATGGGCCGCGTAACGTTGAAACTGTAAAACACGTCGTTGCCGGGGCTGTTGGGGAAGGCATTGCTATAGCAGCTATTGTTGTTAAAGTGCGTAAGCGGGGTGCCTACCACAAGGTTGCCCAACGATATGGCATTGTTGCAAGCCGTGCCCCTCATAAAGCGGTAATAGGTTTCGATGCGGGGCTGGTAAAAGTTGTTGGACGGGCAAGAACCGGCAACATACCCGTGGTTGTACCAAGTGCAAGGCGAAATGCCACGGCCGTTCAGGTCCACGCGATAGTCCAGGTCGGTTTTAAAGGGATTTGCATCGCAACGCAAATCATCGCCTTCCCTGAAAATACAGCCAAAAATGTTCAAACAGCACACATTGGTGTTAAAGGTACAGCGGCTTCCGCTGCTGCCGCAAGGCGTTAAACCACTAATGATGGCAAAATCGCTAGGCACGTCGTCTTCCCAAGCATCCAAGCGCAACTGTACGTATTGGGGCACGTTGGCCGCGGGGTAGGTATAGTTGAAAAGCATGGCGTTGTAATCGGGCGAAAAATCGGGGCCTCCGTTCAGCATCTGCAAGTTAGCCTGGCGGCAACCGCTACCGGCACCCCACCCTGCACCGCTTATGGGGCTGTTGTCTTGCGCCCAAACGAAAAAGGTAAGCTCGTCGTCCTCAAAGTTGGAGAGGCCCAAGCTGCCCACGTTCAGGTTAAAATCGGAAGAACTGTTGGTGTTGTAGCGCACCCTTACATCCCGTAGGCGCACTTGCAATTGGATAGGGCCATCGCTATATGTTTGGGCTATTGCACCAATAGGCTCCAACAGGCAGTATACCGCCAATAGCAAAATGAGGGTAAAACGGTGTTTCATAGCAGGGGTCAGGCAATAAGCTAGTGTAGTACAAGAGGTTGCGCCGATTTTAGCGGGCATCTAAAAGGCTGATAACCTACTTATATTAGGAGGTAAGATACGAAGATGTATCCAAACTGCCAACGGTGGCCCCTATTAGATAGTAATTTTATACTGTACAACAAAGTTTAGGGGGGCTTCCATCCGCGCCGGACGGTAAGTGATTTCGCTATTGAGGGCGTTGTTCACTATAAAGCTAAGCTTGCCAAATTTGTTGAAAGAATAGCCCACGCGCAGGTTGAGCAAGAAAGAGCCATGGTCGTTCTGCTCGCGGTAGTTGCCCAAGCCACTGATAAAGGCCACGAAAATGGCATCCACCTTCTCCACCTTGCCATAGAAGCGGGTATCGATACCCCATATAAACTGCTTGTACTCAATCTCTATGTCGTTTTTCACGGAGTGCCTCATGCGGTATTTCAGCAAGGGGGCCAGCACATCTTCGTCGTCAGAACCGATGCTCTTAAAGAATTTGCCCAAGAATTTCCCTGCATTCGCCAATTCCGGATTTTCGTTCAAATCCACGCCGTAGGTATAGGTATAGCCACCCTGCCAGCGCAACGTTACGTTTTCGTTAATCTTCCCTTCGCCCATAAGCGACACCTCGAATCCGGCAATACGGGCCCTGCTGATGTTCAGGGCCTTGAAACCTAGAAAATCCAAGTGTGTGGTTCCGGCTGGCAATGGGTCGGGCGGGTATAGGCCAAAGGTAAACTCGGTCATGTCCCAATATTCCATCCAAAAAGCGGAGAAATCGGCAAAAGCAAAGAACTTACCGATTTTAAAGCCTTGTTTCAGGCCAATTTCGCTATTGAAACCATATTCTGGCCTCAAGTCAGGGTTAGGGAATACTTTTACGATATCCACGTTCTCATCGATATACCGCTCGGCAATACTCGGGAAACGGAAGCCTTGCCCGAAAGAGGCACGCAGGTACGTGCTTTTGCCCGGCTGGTAGTTGATGCCCGCCGAAGCAACCGGCCTGCCGTTGGAAAAGGCAGTATCCAGCTTAAAGTACTCATACCTGAAACCCGCTACCAAATTCACCCTGCCCAGTTTTTGGTCGAGCTGCACATAGCCCGCCATGTTATAGCCATGGTGATCTCCCAAATCATTATCATCCAATTTGAAAAACTGGGCTTGGTATCCTGCGGTAGTGGTAAGGCCAAAGCGGTATTTGCGCTGGTATTGGTATTCACCCAAAAGCTGGTCGGCAATGGGGTTTGCCACGGTAAAGAACAGGTTTACGTGGTAGTACCTAAAACGGAGGTTGTGCTTGTTACCGAAATTGTCAAAATAAGTAATCCATGGGTCGATCATGATGCTGCGCCTACGTTGCGGGCTGATGGTGCCGCGGTCGTCAAAATCGTCGCTGCCGAAAGGTATATAAGCCCCTGTTTCGGTATCTTTCCAGAAGAAATAGTCGCCTTCTTGGCTATCCATAAAGTTGGCCAACACGCCATAAGAAAGGCCCTTGGCCTTTTTGGGCCGGTGGCGGTATTGCAGGGTAAGGCGGGTGTGGCCCACATCCAGCATCCTTATAAAACCGGTGGTTTTGTTATAGCTGGCACCTACGGAAATATCATGGTCGCCAAAGCGCTGCTTGGTGCTGAATTGGCCGCCAAAACGCATCGGGTTGTTGGCTGCCTCCGTCCACCAGGCATAGTCTTTGTTTCTTGGCTTGGCGTAGGCATTGTAATATACGATGGCCTCGGTTTGCGGCTCGTCTTTCGCGTAGCCGGTGCGCACGTTTATAACGCCGTTGAGGGCCGAGGCACCGTACAGTGCCGAAGATGCCGACTTGGTTACCTCTACTTGGTCCACTATTTCCAGCGGCACAAAGTTCCAGCGAATCTCGCTGCGATCCACGCTCAACAGCGGCAAATCGTTGATGAGCAACAAAACACGGCTGCCAGCACCAAAAGCGTAGCCGCTACCGCCACGGATGGTAACTTGGTTGTCGAAAATGGTTACGCCCGTAATCTTATCTACGGCCTCGTTTAGCGTTACGGCATTGGTATTGTCTATCAAATCGCTTTTGAGAACTTCAATGCTTACCGTTTCTTCTGGCAAGCGGCGTTCGGTTTTGGTACCGCTCACCGTTACAATGCTCAATTCCTCGGCCCCTTCCAGCATGCGTATGTCTAGGTTCACCGTTTCGTTCTCCTTGGTACGGCCATCTTTTACAATGGTCTTATATCCAACAAAACTGAAGGAAAGGCTAAATGCTCCGGACGGAACCGTTAGGCTGAACTTACCATCCAAATCGGTAGTGGTGCCCGTAGAATCGTTAAGCATTACGGTAACGCCCGGCACGGTTTCTTTCGTCTTCGAATCGGAAACGGTACCCTGTATGGTGGCCGTTTGGGCTAGCAACAACGCAGGCAATAAGCAAACAAACACGGTGAAAAGGAAAGCCTGTTTCACAACTATCTAGGTTTTAGTTAGGCCCTTTGGAGAAGGGTAAAATCGGTGCAAAGCTACTGAATAATCAAGCAGTTATAAAAACGCTACAAAGTAACAGGCGTTGCCTCCGGGTGTAAGTTTCTTGTCAAACCCTTGGCATTCAACCCTAAAAGAAACCTTGCCAGTGTTGGCAGTTTCTACTTACCCGCATACTGCTTTCGGTGTAGACGAAATTGCTCCGAAAAATATTTTATCCCCCAACAAGATGATCTTAAACGGCTTCCAGCTTTTTCTGCAGGGCAAACATTTCGTCCCTCAAACGAGCTGCTTCCACAAAGTCCAAATCCTTGGCGGCGGTTTCCATTTGTTTCTTGGTGCTCTTAATGAGTTTTTCTATTTGGTCTTTGCCCAAATACTGCACCACCGGGTCGGCCGCAATGCTCGATGTGTATTCCGGCTCCACATATGCCTTGGCACCTTTATCGCCACGGATGTCGAGCACGCTTGTTTGTTTCAATATCTGCTCGCGGGTTTTGGCCACGGTTTTCGGGGTAATGCCATGCTCGGCATTGTAGGCCAACTGCTTTTCGCGGCGGCGGTTGGTTTCGTCAATGGTCTTTTGCATGCTGTCGGTAATCTTGTCGGCATACATAATTACCCGGCCGTTAACGTTACGCGCCGCACGGCCCGCCGTTTGCGTAAGCGACCTCTCCGAACGCAGGAAGCCCTCCTTGTCGGCATCCATAATAGCCACCAAGGATACTTCCGGCAAATCCAAGCCCTCCCTCAATAGGTTTACGCCAATCAGCACGTCGAAAGCACCGAGGCGCAAATCGCGCAAAATCTCCACCCGTTCCAACGTATCCACCTCACTGTGTATATAGCGACATTTAATGCCGAGACGGGTCATATATTTGGTAAGCTCCTCGCTCATGCGCTTGGTAAGCGTGGTAACCAATACCCGATCGCCCTTCTTAATGGTTTCGTCCACCTCTTCCAGCAAATCGTCCACTTGGTTGATGCAAGGACGCACATCTATTACAGGGTCGAGCAAGCCAGTCGGGCGAACGATTTGCTCCACCACTACCCCGCCGCTTTGTTCCAACTCGTAGTCAGCAGGCGTGGCACTTACATATACCACTTGGTCAATCAGGTTTTCGAACTCGTGGAAACCCAACGGGCGGTTGTCCATTGCCGATGGCAGGCGGAAACCGTATTCCACCAGGTTCATTTTACGGGCACGGTCGCCGCCGCTCATACCGCCTATTTGCGGAATGGTTACGTGGCTTTCGTCCACTACCAACAAGAAATCATCGGGGAAGTAATCAATCAGGCAAAACGGCCTATCGCCGGGGTTGCGCCTGTCCAAAAAGCGGGAATAGTTTTCGATGCCGGAGCAATAGCCCAACTCCTTGATCATCTCCAAATCGAAATTGGTGCGTTCCTCCAAACGCTTGGCCTCCAAGTGCTTGCCAATGGATTTAAAATAATCCACTTGGTGCTGCAATTCAAAGCGGATCTCGTCCAGCACGGTGCCAAACTGGTCTTTGGGGGCCATATACATATTGGCCGGGAAAATGGCGAGGTCTTTCAAGTCCTCTATTTTGTTACCGCTATCGGGCTCAAAGCTGCGCATTTCCTCAATTTCGTCGCCGAAGAAAGTGATGCGGACGGCATGGTCGGCATAGGGCAGGTAAATATCCACCGAATCGCCCCGAACGCGAAAGGTGCCTCTCGCAAGAGTTAGGTCAGACCGCGAATACAGGCAATCAACCAAGTGGTAAAGCAAGCTGTTTCGGGTAATCTGTTGGCCAACGTTCAACCGTAGGATGCGCTCCTTGAACTTGAACGGGTTTCCCAAGCCATAGATGCACGAAACCGAGGCCACCACCACCACGTCCCTACGGCCAGAAAGCAGTGACGACGTGGTTTTCAGCCGCAGCTTTTCCACCTCGTCGTTAATGCTCAGGTCCTTTTCTATATATACCCCAGTGGAAGGCACAAAGGCTTCGGGCTGGTAATAATCGTAGTAGGATACAAAGTAGTTTACCGAGTTGTTCGGGAAAAACTGCGTGAACTCGCCATATAACTGGGCCACCAAGGTTTTGTTGTGACTGAGCACCAGCGTGGGTTTTTGTACCTGCTCAATTACGTTGGCCATGGTAAAGGTTTTGCCCGAACCCGTTACTCCCAACAGCGTTTGGGCCTTGTCGCCACGCAAAATGCCCTCGGTGAGCTGTTTAATGGCGTTGGGCTGGTCGCCAGTGGGTTTATAGTCTGATGCTATTTGGAACTTCATAGATTATCCAAATCTACATAAACGCCGAGTTGGGTACGGAAGTTTCGTGAAATTAATTTTGGGGTAATCGGGAAGGAAAATTTACACAAACCCGATTGTGATGTTTTACCTCAATTTTGAGCTATTGCGGCATTTTTTTGAGCTATTCATGTCGCAATTTGAGACATAATAGCTCAAAATTGAGATAAAATACCGCAAAATTGAGGCATATTGAGGTATCGCGCCGTTTAGGGGCCAACCGTGTACCATCGACTGTGGACCGTGGACAAAAAAGATTACTTTTGCTCCCCAATACGGCGCACCCAAATGATACTGATAGCAGACAGCGGCTCCACCAAAACCAGTTGGGTGTTCCACACGCCCGGCCAAGCACCTATAAACGTTACCACCCAAGGCATCAACCCTTTTTACCAAAAAAGGGCCAGCATCGTCCATATCCTCAAAGAGGAACTGTTGCCAGCCTTGGAAGGCCAAGCCCAGCCTAGCTCCATCCATTTTTATGGTGCTGGCTGCTCCCAAGAAGACCGCATCATCATCGTAATCGATAGCCTTAGAGAGGCGTTCCCCAATGCCCGAATTGAAGTGGACCACGACCTGATGGCCGCCGCACGGGCCTCTTGCGGGAAAGAGGCCGGTATTGCCTGCATCTTGGGCACCGGCTCCAACTCTTGCCTGTACGATGGGGTAAATATAATTGACAACATCCCTTCCCTCGGCTTTATAGTGGGCGACGAGGGCGGCGGCGGCTACATTGGCCGTAAGCTGCTGCAAGCCTACTTCTACCGCGAACTGCCGGAAGATTTAGCGGAGAAACTGGAAGCCAAGTTCGACATGCAGCGCAGCACCGTGCTCAACCATATTTACGGGCAGGAAACGCCCAACCGCTACGTGGCGGAGTTCGCGGGCTGGCTTACCGAAAACAACAAGCACCCTTTCATCCATACCCTGCTGTACAAGAGCTTTATGGAGTTCCTTACCCGGCAGGTAATCAAGTACGAAAACTTCGGCAACCTGCCCATCCATTTTATAGGCTCCATAGCGTTTTACAACAAGCACATCATTCTGGAAGCGTTGGATAGCCTTGTGCTGAAGCCCGGCAAGTTTATGCGCGACCCGATGGAAGGCTTGGTGCAGTACCACACCCAAAAGTAGTTTTATGGAGAAGTTTACCGAGAAAACTTCGCACTACCGCCACTTGGAGCAACAGAGCACCGAGCAATTGCTTGTTTGGATAAACGACGAGGACCACAAAGTACCCGCCGCCATCCGCCCGCTGATACCGCAAATAGCCCGGCTGGTGGACGAGATAGCCGACCGCCTAATGGCGGGCGGAAGACTATTTTATATAGGTGCGGGCACCAGCGGCCGCCTGGGCATTGTGGATGCCAGCGAATGCCCGCCCACTTTCGGGGTGCCGCACGGGCTGGTGAACGGCCTGATAGCGGGCGGCGACCAAGCCATTCGGAAGGCCGTGGAGTTTGCCGAAGACAATACCGAGCAAGGCTGGCTGGATTTGCAGGAGCACCATATTTCGCCCAAAGATGTGGTTATCGGCATCGCCGCCTCGGGCACTACGCCATATGTGGTGGGCGCCTTGAAACGCTGCCGCGAGGCGGGCATACTCACGGCCAGCATCACCTGCAACCCCGGCAGCCCCGTGGCGCAACAGGCCGACCATGCCATTGAGGTGGTGGTAGGCTCCGAATTTGTGACCGGCAGCACCCGCATGAAAGCAGGCACCGCCCAAAAACTGGTGCTCAACATGATCAGTACCAGCACCATGATAAAGCTGGGCCGGGTGCAGGACAACAAGATGGTGGACATGCAACTAAGCAACGACAAACTGGTTGACCGCGGCACCCGCATGATTATGGAAGCCACAGGTATTGCTTACGATGAGGCCAAAGCGTTGCTATTGGAACATAAGAGTGTGAGGAAGGCGGTGGAGGGGTATTTTAATGCTACTAAATAGAACTAACAAATCTGATAATTTGTTAGTTTTGAGTTATGGACTGGAGAGATTACATCGTTTCTGACAAAGATATACTTCTAGGCAAGCCTACCATCAAAGGTACCCGTATATCAGTGGAATTGATTCTTGAATTGTTATCTATCGGTTGGACAGAGGAACAATTACTGGAAAACTATCCAACCATCAATAGTCAAGATATAAAAGCTGTTTATCTATATCTGAGAGAGTGCCTTACCGATGGTTTGTTTTTCCCTATGTCTAAATCTGCCTGATGAGGTTCCTTGCAAATGAAAACTTTCCGTATACTAGCATTAGGCTGATACGGGAAAGTGGCTATCAAGTTGTAAGCATCGGTGAAGAATATGGAGGAATGTCAGATGTTAACGTCATTAAGTTTGCCCAAGAAAATCAACTAATCATATTAACGCTGGATAGCGATTACGGCGAGTTGATTTTTCGTCATGGTTTGCCAAATCCTCCAACCGTCGTATACTTCAGGTACAAACAGATTGATGCTTCTTTTCCAGCAACGAAGCTACTAGATGTGTTGGCAACTAGCCAACCAATCATTCTAGGTCGATTTACCGTCATCGAAGAAAACAATATCAGACAAAGAATTTACCTTACCAAATAACCTTTTTGCTCAACTCTAATCTGAACATTCTTTCCCGTTCTTTTGTATTGAAGAATACAACCGAGAGAGCCGAGCACCGCATGCACGAACTGGAGCCATATTACAACTGGAAAGACCTTTACGAAGCCTCGGAAGACGAGCGTTCGCCGTTTTATGGCGAACGGCCCGATTTTGAGCAATACAACAATTCCGTTTACAACTACGTGCTGCACCCCGAGTGGGATTACTTCGGTTCGGGCACCCTATATTTAAAGGTGCTGTATGCCGACTACGACGAGCAGTTTGCTATCATCGAGTTTATCGGCGAATGGAACGACTGCATAGAGAACGACATCATGTTCCTCAAGCGCGACGTGATTGACAAGATGATGAAGCAGGGCATCTACAGCTTTATCCTCATTGGCGAAAACGTGCTCAACTTCCATGCTTCAGACGATTGCTATTATGAAGAGTGGTACGAGGACATCAAGGACGAGGGCGGATGGATAGCCGCCATTAATTTCCGCGACCACGTGGTGGACGAGATGCGCCACGCCAAACTGCACTACTATATTAATTACAGCGAGTTGCTGAACAGCCTTTCCTGGCGCAAGCTCAAACCCAAAGCCCTTTATGCATTGGTGGACAACCTTATTTTGAAAGCCCTTTCTTGATGTGGGGTTGAAACACAAGGAACACTAAGGAAGCACAAAGAGCACAAGGAATCTTAGTGCCCTTTGTGAAAATCCTTTGTGTTCTTAGTGTTTAAGCCAACTACCCCGCAAACGTTAATTCACCACAAATTCAAATAGCCTTAACATTATTTCCGTACCTTTGTTTTCTCCTCAAACCCCTTGATTTACAATGAGATTGTTTATGCTTGCCCTTGGGCTGTTGGTGGCCCCGATGCTGGCATCCGCCGGCAAATTGGATAAACTGGTTTCCGGTCCCATGCAAGGCCACACCACCGCTACCGGCACCAAGGTATGGATTATGGTAAAAGATGCGGAAGTAGCCTCCATTACCCTTATCGATACCCTTAATGGCGAGCGATATACCACCGTGCTTAAAACCAACGGCCTGAGCCTGTACGATGGCTTTGCCCCGCTTACATTCGAGTTTAACAACCTGCCGCTGAACAAAGCCTATAAAGTGGAGGTAATAGTGGATTCGCGCCTGTACGAGTTCGACCGCATTTACCGCACCGCAAAAACCGACCCTGCCGATACGTACCGTTTCTTGGTAACGTCTTGCGCGCTGCACGTGCCTTTCGGGCTGCGCCTTTTTCACCCCGGCATCGAAGACCGCACCTATAAGTTCGTGAAAAAAACCGAGGCGGATTTCAACCTTTGGCTGGGCGACTACTTTTATTACTTCCCCAAAAACTACCGCAGCGAGTTGGGCATGACCAAACGCTGGCTAAGTACCCGCCAACTGAAAAAGCT
>CAYYZT010000102.1:9010-9960 GCA_964476015.1 uncultured Chitinophaga sp. | reverse complement strand
TAGCTCAAAATTGCGGTATTATGCCTCAAAAATAGCTCAAAATGCCTCAAAAAATGTCTCAAAATGTCGCAAAGGCCGCTCCGAGGTGGTCAATAATATCCCCCGCGATGAGCGCCTCCATACCCAACTTTTGGGCAGCCAAATCACCTGCCAAACCATGAAGGTAAACCCCGGTTTTGGCGGCTTCCACTGGCCCATAACCTTGTGATAATAAGCTGGTTATGACACCCGTTAGCACATCCCCGCTGCCACCCGTGGCCATGCCGGGGTTGCCCGTGGTGTTGAACCATACCTGTCCATCAGGGCTTACTATGGCGGTATAGGCTCCTTTAAGTGCAATAATTATATTATGTTGTTTGCATTGACCAATAGCTATTTGTAAGCGTTCCAAGCTATTTTTAGAGCCACCAAACAGCCTTTCAAACTCCTTGGGATGGGGCGTGAGAATGCTGTTGGCGGGCAATTTGCCAATCCATTGTTGGTGGTGCGAGAGTAGATTCAAAGCATCGGCGTCCAGCAACAAAGGTATTGTAGTTGTTTGGATTAAATATATAAGGGCATCTAATGTTTTAGGTTCCTGCCCGATTCCCGGCCCCATGGCGATGGCTTGGTAAGGCTCTAAAGGAGGAAGCTCCGTGATAAAATCAGGATGGTCGTCCGTCAATACCATAGCCTCTGGAAACGAGGACTGTATTGGGTTGTAGCCACATTTCGGGGTATATATTGTGACTAATCCGGTACCCGTTCTCAAACATGCCCTGCCAGAAAGGATGGCCGCCCCTATTTTGCCATAGCTGCCCGCTATTATCAAACTGTGTCCATAGGTGCCCTTGTGACTGTGTCGTGGCCTAGGTTTTAGCTTGATTTGGTCTTTAGTAAGTAGATGATATGATGAACTTAATTTCTTTATAAATACCTCATGCAGTTTAATATCGCAAATATGCCAGTCG
>CAYYZT010000102.1:3673-9000 GCA_964476015.1 uncultured Chitinophaga sp. | reverse complement strand
TCGGCAAAGAAGAATGATAGCTTGGGACTATGGAACGTGCAGGTATGCAAAGCCTTGAAAACCAATCCGTTGGCCATATCATCGGCAGGCAATCCGGAGGGAATATCCACGGACACCCTAACTACCTCTAAGTCATTGAGATACGCTACCAAATTGGCTACCCAGCCTTCTAAACCACGATTCAACCCAGAACCAAAAATGGCATCCACCACTATAAAATCCTCTCCCAAAAGAGGGAAGCCATCATCACCTGAAAGTGTGTGTTGACGTATGTTTGGTACGGTATTTAACCGCCTTTCGTTCTCCAAAAAATCCGCCGAAGGCTGCCCGATTTGCAGCTTCCAAACCCAGACTTGGTATCCATCGACTGCCAATAGCCTAGCAATGGCCAAGCCGTCGCCGCCGTTGTTTCCCGGGCCGCAAAAGATGGCCACGGCTTGGTTTGGGGCAAATTTGTTCTTAAACCAAACCGTAAAACAGTGGGCCGCCCGCTCCATCAAATCAATGGATGCAATCGGTTCGTTTTCAATAGTATAGGCATCTGCCTCGCGTATCTGTTGCGCGGATAGGATTTTCATGGTACCATAAAATTAAGCTTTTACCAATGTAAAAAGTCAAACACAAAGAACACTAAGGGGCACAAAGCCAATACTTAGTGGGCTTAGTGCCTTCCTTTGTGCACTTTGTGTTTAAGTCTTTAGCTTTGTAATGATGAAAACCAAAAAATATTTTCAACGGCAAAAGATGGTGATAATAGCTTGTTTGCTATTGATAATGCAAGGTTTATCCGCACAAAACCCCACTAAACCGGGCTACCTTTCCAACTGGACGACCTTTACCACCATTACCATGTCCGATGCCCCGGCAGCGGTAGTGGTAGATCTAGGACTGGCAACGATTTCGCCCGTAGCGGGCTATCCTTACCAATGCTCGTTCATCATCAAACTAAAACAGCCCGACAGCACCGGCATCAACGAGCTGAAAGACCCGCAAACCCTGTGGCAGCTTGAGGATAAGCTTACCACCACCATCAACCGTGGCGGGGGCATTTACTATGGAATGGTTACTGCCGAGGGCTGGCGCGATTATTACTTCTTTCTGCCCGATAGCGCTGGATTCCGCGCTACGTGTAAGCAAGTAATGGCGGCGTTTCCGGGCTATATATTCAATACGCAGGTAGAGCAGGACCCTTATTGGTTCAACTATTATGGCATTTTCCCCGATGAGTACACCCAGCAAATACAGTACAACGAAATGAAGCTGGAGGAGTTGTGGAACGCTGGCGACAGCCTTACCAAACCGAGGTATGTAGAGCATTTCGCCAATTTTCCGAGCATCCGCGACCGGGACGAGTTCGAAAAGGACGTTATCCGCTATGGCTTTACCGTTATCGGCAAAGGCGAGAACGAGGGCGATCTGCCCTATGGCATCCTCTTCAGCCGCAAACATGCGGTGGACAAAGAAAATATCGAAGTAGTAACCCTACAGTTGGTAGACCTTGCCATGAAAAACGGGGGTTACTATGATGGCTGGGAGTGTGAGGCGGTTCGGTAGTTTCGGGTTGCGAGTTACGGGTTGCGAGTTATTTTTCTGGTCCTCGCTTCCAGCGAAGACCTCAGTAATTGCGAGCTTTCAGTTCGCCACATAATACGTAAAAAAGAGCCGAAGGCTCAAAGTTATGGCATCCGCGCTGGAAGCGCGGACGAGTGCAACCCGCAACTATATTCACAGCAGTTTGTCAAGCATCCTTGCATTGGTAATGGCATGGGTATGCCAGTCGTTGTTGAAGTAAACAAAGATTTGTTTGGCCTGCAACTCTTTGATTCTCTTGGCCCAATCCTCCATTTCGGCTTGGGTGTAGAGGTAATCGTACCACGCCGTTTTTCCATGAAAACGTACATAGATGGCCTGGTGGGTCTGCACTACGGGTTCGGCCAGTCCGGGTGCTGAAATGATGCAGAACACTACGTTATGTTTCCTTAAAATATCGTAAACCGGCTCCGTGAACCAGCTATCGTGCCGAAACTCTATCACATTGATAAACGCTTTGCTCAATTGCTGGCAAAAGCGTTCCAGTTTCTCATCGTTGCGCTGCAAGCGGCCGGGCAACTGCCACAATACGCAGCCTATTTTTTCTTGCATAATGGCCGCCAAGTCATAAAACATGGTCAGTCCGTCCCGCAGCTTTTGGTCCACGTGCAGTTGCTTGAGATGGGTAATATAGCGGTTGCCTTTCAGAGTAAACAGGAAGTTTGGCGGCGAAATACCGTACCATTTCTGTAGCGTACTGGCCTTGGGAAACTGGTAAAACGTATTGTTGATTTCCACTGTATCGAACTCTTGGGCATAGTATGGCAGCCACTTGCTGGCAGGCAAACCTACTGGATAATATTGGCCCAGCCAATCCTTGTAATGGTAGCCCGAGCAGCCGATATGGGTGGTATATGCTGGTTTCGCCATAAGGGGAGCCATGCAATTTATATACCAACCGACTTACCCGTCATTGCGAAAGCCTACATGATGTTGGCTTTGTATTGAAGGTACGTGGCTTGAAGCAATCCCCTGCAATAAGAAGTGAAGCAGACAAACCGCTGCGGTATGTTTTCTTCATGCTTCGCGGCAGGGGGTTGCTTCGGGTCGTTGTTAGGTATTGGATAGCATCGACATCATGCTGACCCTCGCAATGACGGTTTTGTTTTTTACCATCGTCTATTGTCCATCGTCCGTCGTCCGTCAAAGATGTATCACCTCGCCATAAGCAGCAGCCGCGGCTTCCATTATGGCCTCACTCATGGTAGGGTGCGGGTGTATACTCTTGATTATTTCGTGGCCCGTGGTTTCCAGCTTGCGGGCTACCACCACCTCGGCTATCATTTCCGTTACATTGGCACCGATAAGGTGCGCGCCCAGAAACTCGCCATACTTGGCATCGAAGATAACCTTCACAAAGCCCCCACGTGCCCCGGCGGCCGTGGCCTTGCCCGATGCGGTAAACGGAAACTTACCTATTTTCAGCTCATAGCCCGCTTCCTTGGCCTTGGCCTCGGTATAGCCCACGCTGGCAATCTCCGGCTGGCAGTAGGTACAGCCCGGTATGTTGTTGTAGTTGATGGGTTCGGGGTGATGGCCGGCAATAGCCTCCACGCAGGTGATGCCTTCGGCGGAAGCCACGTGCGCCAAGGCGGGGCCCTTCACCACATCGCCAATGGCGTAGTAGCCTTCCACGCTGGTACGGTAATACTCGTCCACGTTGATAAGGCCCTTGTCGGTTTTGATGCCAACCTCTTCCAGACCGATATTCTCGGTATTCGGGGCCACGCCCACGGCCGAAAGCACGATGTCAGCTTGCAGCTCTTCGGTGCCTTTGGCGGTTTTCACGGTAGCTTTTACGCCATCGCCCTTGGTATCCAAAGCCTCCACGCTGGCACCCGTCATTACTTTGATGCCCGCTTTGCGGAACTGGCGTTCCAACTCCTTGCTCACTTCCTCGTCCTCCACAGGAACAAGGCGCGGCAAGTACTCCACTATGGTTACTTCCACACCCAAAGTGCGGTAGAAGTAGGCAAACTCCACGCCGATGGCACCTGCGCCCACCACTATCATGGTTTTGGGCTGCTTGGGCAATACCATGGCCTCGCGGTAGCCTATAACCTTTTTGCCGTCCTGCTTTAGGTTCGGCAGCTCGCGGCTGCGGGCACCGGTGGCAATAATGATATGATTGGCAGATAGCTCGGTGGTTTTGCCGTCGGCGGCCTTTACGGCTACCTTCTTGCCCGGCTTCACTTTGCCCTCGCCCGCTATTACCTCGATTTTGTTCTTTTTCATGAGGAACTGTACGCCGTTGCTCATTTGGCTGGCGGTGTCGCGGCTGCGCTTCACTATCGCGCCGAAATCAGCCTCGCCGCCCTGTACCTTGATGCCGTAATCTGCAGCATGGTTCAGGTATTCGAACACCTGTGCGCTTTTCAGCAGGGCCTTGGTAGGTATGCAACCCCAGTTGAGGCAGATGCCGCCCAGTTCGGCTTTCTCTACGATGGCCGTTTTAAGGCCCAGTTGCGAGGCGCGGATGGCCGCTACATATCCGCCGGGGCCGCTGCCCAGCACTATCACGTCAAAGTTCATGGTATCGGTTTGCTTTGTTGCGGGGGCTAAATTAGGGTTTTTAGGGGGAAGATAGTATCAAGTAGCGTTCTTCGTCTACGCTCAGAATGACCAATGACAATTGATAGTCTTGATCTTTTCCCCTCTTCTGTTCTAAATATCCCTCTTTTCTTGCTCTTGCAAAACTTACTTAGCAAACATAGGATGACAACGGTTTTAAACCCGCAACCCATAACTCGTAACCCGCAACCCAATAACCGATACACCAATTAGCACATCAGCACATTGTCAAATAAGCACATTATTGTGCCGAACTAGGCGGGGTTTTCAGTTCCCACGGTATTGGCGGGGCGGGTGCTTCTTTTTCGGGTACGGGCGGGGCGGCGCGTTCCTGCTTCTTGGTCTTGTTTTCCTCGCGCTTGCGCTGGCGGTTGAGGCGTTTGTTTTTGAAACCCTCGATGATTTCCTTCACCGTGTCGAACTCTTTGCGGTAGGCTATGCCCACGCCCGTGCGGTTACGGTTCCGCTCTTGGAAAACGTCGTATTGCCCCTTGCGGAACACCTTGAGCTTGATGCGCCCATCGGCGGTAATGTTGTACCGTATCTCGAAATCGCCCGCAATGTTGTTGGCAATGCGGTTGTCGTTGCCCGCATTGGGGTCGTTGGGGTCGGGCTGGGTGCCGCCGTTGGTGTTGCCCTGCGCATCGCCAAAGTCAAAGTTGCCGCCCACGTCCACCTCCACCCGGTTGTTGAAGAACGATTTGGTAAGGGCCAGTTGCAGCTCGCGGCGGTTCTGGAAATCCACGTCGTCAGGATTAGTTCCGCCACCGCCGCCCGAAATCTCGCTCTGGTAGTTGCGGAAGTTGATGTCCAGTTCCACCTCCGTCACAAATTTCGAAATCCAGTCGGTAAGGTACAGCGAGAGCTGGTTGCTAATAAACTCGCTCACGGTATTGTTCACGCCCATGGCCACGTTGCTGTTGGGCGAGGAACCCAACGGCGCGGCGGGCAAAAAGCGGTTGAGCACCAACAAACCTATTACTTGCTTGTTTAGCTCGTTTTGGTCGAGGCGTATCATTTGCAGCTTGGCATCCAGCGCGTTCCTAATGGCCGCATCGGCATCGGGTATGGCAATATCGAAACTAACATCTGGCGATAACAAAGAGCCGTTCAATTTCAGGTACAGAAATGTGGGTACCCGGCTACGCGATTGCTGTATGGGCGCA
>CAYYZT010000102.1:0-3663 GCA_964476015.1 uncultured Chitinophaga sp. | reverse complement strand
TCCTCGCGCAGCACGTCGCCAATCAAATCGTATGGCGCGGCCCGCAATTTGTACAGGGCGCGCACGGAGAGGCGGGCATCGTAAGGGTCGCCCGTCCACAATATCTGGCTGCCGGGGGTAATGTCGAATTTCTTGCTGATAACGTTCTGCATAGAGAAAGTGTACTCCCCACTCGTAACCTCGTAGTTGCCTATCATGGTCATGTTCTCCAACTCATCGTACCCTATCAATATATTCCCGTTGCCCCTTGCCGAAATCACGTCGCCCTCTTCCTCGCTCAATATCAGGTTCACCTCCGCATCGGGCGTTACCTGTATGTCAAGGTTCAGGTTCACGCCCGTGGTTTGGGGTTTGAACTCGGCCACCTTGTCGGTTCGGGTAGTGTCGGTATTCTCAAACTCATAGAAGGTGTATTGCCCCACGTCCCTGCTGCTGCTTACGGGTATATAAAACTTGGTGCCTTTGGTGGTAGTGGCGGCCACGTACAGTTCCACCAACTCGGGCGTGCCCGTAATAAAAACGTAGCCTTTGGCGAACACCTTGCCGTAGAATGCATCCGTGCTGCTAAGGCCCGTGTTTAGGAACTGGAAGTTGTCCGTTTCCAAATCGAGGTTAAGCCTGAAATCGCGTAAGTGGGTATGGAATATTTGCCCCGATACCGAGGCTGTATTGTTGTGTTGGTCATTTAGCTTAAAGTTGGAAAAATCGAGGCTATTTTCCTTGAACTGTACCGTTTGGTTGGTAAAAGTATATTCGGTGTTGAGGAACGGCACCCGCGCCCCGGCATCCGTCAGTTTCAGGTTGCCGGTAAGCACGGGGGCATTGGGCAATCCCTTCAAATACAACATGCCTGCGGCCGAACCACGGGTGCGGTCCACCAGCCCCTTGGCGAATTTCTCCAGAAACGCCACGTTGAATTTCTCGATGCTGGCCGCAAAATCCAGCGGGGCATCGCCCCTTAGCCCGATGCTGCCCGTAATGTTGGCATCGTTGCCGGGGCCGTTCAGCAGGGCGCGTACTTGCAGCCGGTCGGCACCGTTCATCAAAGTGCCTTGCAGTTTGATGTCGCCCAGCAAATCCTTTTCAATGGTGAAGCTGTCCACCAGCACGTTGGCCAATATGGTGGGGTTGTTCAGCAGGCTCATCACGTTTATGCTGCCGTTTAGCCGCCCGTCCATATCTAGCCCGGTAATTATTTGCAGCTTCGGTATTAATTGCCGAAGCATAATATCTTTAAAAGAGAGCGCAACGTGCGTGGTGCCGTTTACAATGTAGGAGTTCAGGCTCAGCTCGTTTGCGCCGTTGTTAAGGCGCATGTCTCGCACGTCCAGCGTTTTGCCGTCGAAAACCAGATAATTGTCGTCCGACATAATCCACTCCGTACCCTCTACTTTTATCTGCGAATCCTTAAAGCGCACAAACACGTTCTCGAAATCCGTTTTCAGGCTGCCCGCCAACGATAGGTTGGTGGGGGCCAAGGAGTCTTCCAAGGTAAGCACAAACTCCACCGAATCTTTGATGATACCGGCATCCAGCAAGAATTTCTGTGTGAGCAAGCTATCGCCGTAAAAAATGGAATCGACCGTGGTATATAGGCCCACCATACCGAGCTGGGTGCCCGAAATCAGTTCTATATTGGCCAGCTTGAAGTTGTCGACAGCTACGGATGGGATATTTACCGTTACATCCAAGTTGTTTCGGCCACTATCAAAAGAACCTTTCAGCTTGCCTCCACCAATGTTTTTTAGCCTTGGGTAGAACAGTTGCGTAAGGTTTCGGGTATCGCTCAGGTTCAGCTCGAAGTGCATGTCTTGCTGCACCATTTTGCCCGTGCCCGAAATGGTATCCACAAAGCCTGGGTTGAAGTAATGTTCCAAGAAATAGCGGCCCGCCACGGGCAGGTCGGCAAAGTTGTAGTTGCCTTCCACCCATCCGTCGGCAATATCGCTCCTCAGGCTCATTACCTTGCTCTGGCCGGTTTCATAAGCTTCAAAAAACAGGTTTTCGAGATAGAAAGCCGTATCGCCTTTGGTAATATTGGTATGGGTAATGCTCAGTTCGCCGTTCAGGTTGTCCAGCTTGTCGCCACTAATGTCCAACGACATGGTGGAGCTAAAGCTGATGTTGTCCGCCAATAGGTTCAGCGGCTTCAAGTTCGCCTTGCGCACCTCGGCACTAAAATTGAACTGCGGTATGGAGTCGGCCAAGTTAAATGCCCCGGAAAAATCCATGTCCAAGTGCTCGTCCCTAACTTGGAAGCTACCGTTGAATTTGCGCCGCGCAATGGCCCCGTCCAAGTTGATGTCCTTGTATTCATATCCCTTTACCACAAAGCTTTGCAATGTACCTTGCGCCGTGGCGTTAAGGGTGTTGAGTTGCACTCCCTTGCCGCTAATTTTGGTGGTAGCGCTTATGGTTCCTAGGTAATCGGTATCCAACCACTTGCCCAAGTCGAAATTTTTGGTGCTGAAATGACCGAAATAACTGGGCTCGCCGCTATCGTCCAGCTTAAAGTTCAAGTCGGAGTTTACTTGGCCTATTTGGGTGAGCAAATCGCCTTCGGCCACAAAGTCGTTCACGAAACCGTCGAACTTACCCGAAAACCTTACCAGTCCCAATTTGTTTAGGTTGTCAGGTAGTTTTACCGTGGGCAACAGCGTGCGCAGTTCGGGGGCCGAGGTGCGGATGCGCTTGATGTTGAGCGAGATAAACGTGCCCTCAATATCGGGCAAGCCCTTGAAACTCATGTTGCCCTCAAAGCGGCTTATTTTGCCGTATTCTATAATCAGGTCGCGGCCTTTCAGGTTGTCCACCGAGCCGTTGATGTCGCCCGTGAGCGTTACGGTGTTGTGCTTGAGCGGGCCGAGGGCTTTGGCAAAGTAGTCAATATCCTGCAAGGCCACTTTGGCATGTTCAAAATGGCCTATCATTACCACTTCTTCCTCATAGTTGTCAAATGCGGAAAGGTCGTTGAACTCCATGGAGTAGTAGTCCGTAATGTCGCTGTTTGGCGTTATCAGGTGCAGGTTTTTGAACTCCATTTTTACGGGTGAAAGATGTGCGTCCGCCTCTAGGCTCAACACCTTAAAGCCGGACTGTTCTGCCGCAGCAAAGCTTTTGATATGGAGGAAAATGGTATCTTCCAATACGCTCAAGTCCCTGAAATCAAGATTGATTTTCTCCACGGCAATGTGGTTGTAATCCATGCCCCGTAAGTCGCGTGGGCGGTTTACGCGATCGTACCGGAAAGCCGAGTTTTTGATAGCCAGTTCGTCCACTTCCACCTCCCAGCAGCCGCTATTCAGCATTTGCCGTACCTCCGTAGCCACATCGGGCTCGTTGTCGGGCGTTTCTTCCACCCACGACCACCATGGATGGAAGTCGAGAAACACGATATCGGTATCCTTCAGCCGCATGTGCTCCAGCTCTATGCGGCGGTCTTGAATGCTGATGTGCCTGCTGGCAATATCCAGTTCGCGGAAAGCGATGTGCAACGACTTGGTGCTCAGGCTGTCGTCCATCTTGAAATCGAGGTTGGAGAAAAATACGTGCTCGAAACGGATGTCGTAAATCCCGGTTTCCGTGTTTGGGGCCGTGGGGCTGGAAAGGCTATCGATGATAAACTGGAAATTGAAATCCTGTTGGTCGGCCAGCCGATAGATG
>CAYYZT010000101.1:8540-9981 GCA_964476015.1 uncultured Chitinophaga sp. | reverse complement strand
AGAAGCTGTTCGATGCCGGGCGCAAAAATAGTCGCCGAAGGGTTCAATGAAATCGGGAAACGCATCTCCACCGTAAACTTGTTGAAGAACGGCGCGCCGGTAGGCGGACTCAACACCTCATAACCGCGCAGGGCAATGATATCGCGCCCGAAGAACTGGATGTTGGAGATACCGTCGCCGCCCAATTCGAAACGCTCGAATGGCGAGTAGCCGATATCCTTGTTGTAGTAGCCCAAGAAACCGAACTTGGCGGCCACGCGCAATACCAGCGGCTGCTTCAGGTTTTTGGTAACGGGCGTAAACCACTCTGCCGAGAAACGCCATTTGTGGTACTCCACCCAACGGTATTTCGCGTTGTTGTCAAGCGTGGTATAGTCCTTATCGTTGAACAGCGAATACGGCGGCGTAACCTGCAACGAGAGCGAGATGTTGGAGCCGTACTTGGGGTAGATAGGATCGTAGATGGAACTGCGCGCCAGCACAAACTTCATGTTCAGGTTGTTGGAGCGGCCATCGGTAATAATGAAGTTTGATGATGTCCAGTTGTCCAGTTTATAGTTCTGGAAATTGAGCAACGCCGTAAACGTAAAGTAGTCGTCGGGCCACTTCAGGCGCGTGCCGATGCCAATGGTGGCACCGTTGGTAATCAAGCTGGCCACAACCTTGCGCTCGCTGTTGAGGTTGGCGAAACGGGAGTTGTAATAGCTCACCGTAAACGAGTTGGGCTTTTTGCCGCCCAGCCAAGGTTCGGTGAACGAGAAGTTGTACGACTGGAATATCTTACCGTTGGTTTGCACCCTGAGCGAGAGGCGTTGGCCGTCGCCGGCGGGCAGCGGGCTCCAAGCACCTTTTTTGAACATGTTTTGCAGCGAGAAGTTGGTAAACGACACGCCCAACGTGCCCACTACGCCACGGCCACGGCCACCCCAACCTGCGGAAAGCTCCAATTGGTCGGATGGCTTTTCTACCACGCGGTATTCAATGTCCACCGTACCGTTTTCTGGGTTAGGGATGGGTATTACCTCCAGTTGCTCGGGGTCGAAATAGCCGAGGTTGATTATCTCGCGCTGCGAGCGTATCAAGTCGCTTCGGCTAAACACGTTGCCCGGTATGGTGCGCAGTTCGCGGCGTATTACGTACTCCTTTGTTTTGGTGTTGCCCACAATGCGCACCTCGTTTATGATGGCTATCGGGCCTTCCATAATACGAATCTCGATATCAATGGAATCGCCCACCACGGCCACTTCCAACGGGCTTACTTGGAAAAACAGGTAGCCATTGTCCATATACAGGCTGGCTATGTCGTTGCCGTTCGGGCTCATGTTCAGCCGCTCGTCCAGCAGGGTGCGGTTGTATATATCGCCCTTGCTGATGCCCAACATTTTGGACAGTGAGTCGGTAGCATAAATGGTATTGCCCTTCCAGGTAATATTGCGGAAGT
>CAYYZT010000101.1:5806-8530 GCA_964476015.1 uncultured Chitinophaga sp. | reverse complement strand
TAATAGCGGTTGCCCTCGTTTACTTTGATGCGTATTTGTAGCTCGCCGTTCTCCATGTACACACTGTCACCTATAATCTCGGCATCGCGGTAGCCCAACGAGTTGTAATAGTCTATTATTTTCTCCTTGTCGGCCTTGTAGTCCTTCACCAAAAACTTGGATGAGCTAAAAATGTTCAGCCTTGCCTTGTCCGCCAAATAATCGAGCGTGCGGGTTGGGGCCAGGTTTTCCAGTATCTCTATAAAATTGGAAGTATCGGGTGTAGCCGCGCGTATGTTTTCCAAGTTCAGTATCTGCCCTATGTTTAAGTGTACCTTCTCCTTGGTATCCTTCATTTTACGGCGCAGCAAGGCATCGCTGGCCACCCGGTTACCCTCAAACTGTATACTGCCTATTTTTACCTTGGAGCCCTTGTCCACCGCAATGGTGAGGATGATGTTGTTGGGCAGCAACGTATCTGGCGTTTCTATCAGGGCAACTTTTGCATTGAGAAAACCTTTGTCCTTATAATGGTTTTTGATGATGGTAACCACGTTCGATTTCAGGTTTTCCGTAAGCACCCTGCCGCCTATAAGTTTTATTTTGTCGCGCAGCTCGTCTTCCTCGCTCTTTTTCAGCTTTTTGCCTTTGCCCACGAAAGTATACTTAGAAAGGCGTGGGCGCTCCGTAACCATTATGTCGAGGTAGGCAAAGTTTCCTATCACCTTGGTAATGCGTATTTCTACGTTGGTAAACAACCCTTGGTCCCACATTTTGCGAATGGCTTTGCCTACCGCATCGCCGGGCACGCTTATGGTTTGGCCTACCTTAAGGCCCGAAAGCGGCACCAAAAGGTCCGGATCAAGATATTTTACGCCCGAAACGGTGATGCCGCCAATGGTGTACTCAATGGGGATGGAGTAGTTAATGCGGGGCATGCCCGTGCTATCCACCTGTGCCGCTGCCGGAAGGTAACAGCACCAAAGTGCCAGCAACGCATACAATAGGTGCCTCAACTTGTTTGGGTTTTAATTTGCTCGCTAATCTTTCCAAAGCGGCGTTCGCGCTGTTGGTAGTCCACTATGGCCTCGTACAGGTGCTCTTTCCTGAAATCGGGCCACAGGGTTTCGGTAAAATACAGTTCTGAGTAAGCCAGTTGCCACAGCAAAAAATTGCTGATGCGCTGCTCGCCACTGGTGCGTATCATCAGCTCCGGGTCAGGCATGCCCTTGGTGCTCAGGTAGTTACCGAGGGTTTCCTCGGTAATGGCGGCAGGGTCAAGCTTTCCGGCTTTGGCCTCTTCGGCTATCTGGCGTAGGGCCTCGGCCACTTCCCACTTGCTGCTGTAGCTTAGGGCCAGCACCAGTGTCATGCGTTGGTTGTGCTTGGTTTCCTCAATGGCTTCGGCCAGGCGGGCGCGGCTGCGCTCGGGCAGCATGTCCGTTTTGCCTATTACCGCCAGGCGTATGCCGTTTTTCATCAAGGTTTTCACTTCGTTCTTTATGGTGCGCACCAGTAGTTCCATCAGGGCATCCACCTCCAGTTTGGGGCGGTTCCAATTTTCGGTACTAAACGCATAAAGTGTGAGATATTGTATGCCCAGCTCCGCACATGCCTCGGTAGTTTCGCGCACGGCCGTTACGCCGTGCTTGTGGCCGAAAATACGGTTGTGGCCCTGTCGCTTGGCCCAACGGCCGTTGCCGTCCATAATCACGGCGATATGGCGGGGCAAGCGTTCCCGGTCTATTTGATTTTTAAAATCCATTAGGCATTTTGGCGTGCGGCGGTCAAAGGTACAAAATCATTAAAATATTCCCGAAGGTTTGGGGCAACGCTCCTTCAACACGGTATAGCTCAGGCTCAGCCCGAAAAATAGAAAATCGTCCTTCTTCTTCGACATGCCCCTTTGTTTGCCCGGATAACCGATAGGTTCGCCCACCTCGCCACTGCGGTCGCTCAATGCCTCGGCAATGTTGCGCGGCACGGTAAAGCTGTACACGTTGGTTGGGTAGGTGGTGCTCACATCGTCCAGATAGTCGGTAAAGGTTTTTCTCACGCCCAGCTCCACGCCCAACGTCCACGCCGGGTGGAAGCTGTACTTAAAGCCCCCGCCCACGGGTATCGCGAAGTGGAAACGGCTGTATTTTTTGCCCCCGGCGGCCTCGTCGCCCTGGCCCTCGGTGCCCACAGGTTGCAGGGCATACCATTCGCCCTCGTATTCCCCTTTGGGGTTGAAATAGAAGCCCGACACGCCGAATGTGAGGTATGGGGTAAACTTGAACTGGTCTCTGCGCTTGTCGTACTTAAAGAAGTTGATTTCGATTTGGCTCGTTACCTCCACTATATTGGTACGGAAGGAAAGGTTGCGGGCGCGCTGGAATGGGTCGGGCGATGCCTCGTCGGAAAAAGACACCTTGCCGAAATTGAAACCGTTTTTCCAAGCAAAGCGGTAGCCCATGTTGTAGCGGGTAAACACGCCCGCGCCGGGGCCCATATGCTCAAAGCTGGTGCGGGTATTGAGGTCGCCAAAGTAGTTGCTGAAGCCCGCCCACATGCCATACTCCCAATCTTGCGCGCGCACCTGTGAGGGTGCCGCTACCAGCAGCAACAGGCAGAGTGCCAAGCAGTATTTACGGAAATGGGCCATGGTTTGAAAGCCCAAAATTACGACAATTTTGGGCTTTTAGAACGGTGTATGTTTGGGTTTATTGTTTTAGGGGATTTATGGGTTAATTTTAACGGGTC
>CAYYZT010000101.1:0-5796 GCA_964476015.1 uncultured Chitinophaga sp. | reverse complement strand
GGGTCTTTACCCAAAAGGCACCTAAATATGGCCAACGTGTTTGAATTGATATCGACAGCTTACTTGGAGCAATATATTGCCCAAGCAGACATCAATTGGCCCACGGTGATTGCAGGGTTGAAGGCCAAAGAACAGTTCTCGATGGACGACTTTGAACACTACCTCATTGCTTCCTCCCTTTATTCCTCCAAAATCGAAGGGAACACACTGGACGTAAACAGCTTTTTTAGAAACCGCGACAAACCTTCCGCTCCAAAACGCAAAGAGGTACAGGAAATAGAGGATTTGGTGGAAACTTACCGCTTCGCTTCGGCTAATGCGTTTTCGTTGGCCAATTTTTTAAAAGCGCATGCCCTACTATCGGCAAGCTTTTTACCCAAAAAAGAACAAGGCAAAATAAGAAAGGAACAGGTGGGCATCCGAGATTCGGCCACCATGAAGCCGGTATATTTGGCCGTGGAACCTGAACTTGCCAGTACTGAACTGGAGAAACTTTTTAAAGATGTTGACCAGTTGCTCTCAATGCAATTAAGCATCCAAGAAGTTTTTTACCATGCGGCTATGCTTCACTTATGGCTGGCCAAGATACACCCGTTTATGGATGGGAACGGCCGTATTGCCCGCTTGGCAGAAAAATGGTTCTTGGCCTCGAAATTGGGCATGGGCGCATGGTCCGTCAGATCCGAAAAATATTATTGGGACAATCGGCAAACCTATTACGACAATATCTCTCTAGGCTATAACTATTACGCGCTGCACTGGGGGCGATGTGTGCCCTTCCTGCTGATGCTGCCCAATGCGCTAGATAAATAAATCGTGTTTACTCTTCCACCACTACCGTTTTAGGCTTCCGGGGCTTGGTTTTGAATGAAGCCTCTGGGTCTTTCTTGCCAAAACGGAACGAAAAGCTTACCGAACCGCTCAAGTAGGCATCCTTGCCCTTCGGGTTGCCGCGGAACTCGCCCGGCTTGGTAATGTTGCTATACAATCCTTCCGGGTCCTGCTCTTGGCTGCGGTTGCTCAGGGCATATACCATGCTGCCCTTGTCGGGGCCATAGGCGTTTACAAAGGCCCCCTCGCTCACGTAGGTGGTGCTCACATCGTCCATGTAGTCGGTAAAGGTAATGCGGTGGCCAATTTCGCCGCTCACGGTCCAGCGTTCGCTCAGGTTTATTTTCAGGCCCGCACCAATGGGTATCACGGCTTGCACTAGGCTGTATTTTTCCCGGCCAGGCTTAATGCCCTGCCCCTCGGTGCCGAGCGGCTGCAAGCGCACCCACTCGCCGTTGTATTGGGCCATCGGGTCGAAGTATATCATGCCGATGCCCGCGGTAACATACGGTGTCCATCGGTGTTGCATGCTGCCCGGTATATAGCGCAATATGTGCGCCTCGCCTGTAATGGCCGCCTCAATTAAAATGGATTTGAAATGCAGGTTGCGGTAGTTGCGGTACCAGTTGGCGTCTTTTTCGCCCGATGTTTTGGCCAAGCCGTCGTCGCCCATTATCTGCGAGAAGCCGATGCTGCCCTTTACGGCCACCCACGGGTTGAAGGTATTGCGGTACCACACCGTGCCGCCCGGGCGGGTAATGCCCGAGCCTACGCTGCCAAAGTAGGTGGAAGCCTTAGGGTCGTGCTTGCCTACGTCGCCAATAAAGGTGGTAGTGCTAAAGCCCGCGCCCACTTCGCCATGCTGCGCTCGGGCGCATAGCGTTACCAATCCAACCATCATCAGGGTAATCAGTAATTTGTTCATTACTTATCGGTTTACTGGTTTATCGGTTGATTGGTTGATCAGTAACATGCTGCCGTTTACACAAAGCAAAACAGGCAAAGAGCTGTCTCCTTGCCTGTTGTACGATGTAAATTTTATTTTGTTTCCGATATACCGACCGATTAACCAATCAACCGATAACCGATCAACTACTAACGGAATACCCTCTTATACTTGCCATTGTTTTTCTTGGCAAACGGGTTGTGCTCGCGCTTGGTAAACTTCGAGAAGTTGTACGAAACCGTTACCATGCTAAACAGGTACGAGTCGTTGCTCTGCGGATTGCCGCGCACCTCGCCGGGCTTGGTAATGCTGCCATAGCGGCCTTCCGGGTCAATCTCCATGCTGCGGCGGCTCAGCTCGAAGGCTGTAATGGCACGCTCGCTGCCGTAAAAAGAAGCAAAGTCGTTGTAGCTCACGTAGTTGGTGCTCACATCGTCCATGTAATCGGTAAAGGTGATGCGGTGGCCCATTTCCAAGCCCAAACTCCACGCCTTGTTGATGTTGAACTTAAAACCAAGGCCCACGGCCACAGTAGGCTGCACCAAGGCATACTTCCTGCGCTCGGGGTAATTGGGCAAGCCTTGGCCCTCGGTGCCCAACGGTTGCAGGCGCACCCACTCGCCGTTGTACTGCGTTTTAGGGTCGAAGGCAAACACGCCCACGCCACCAAACACATACGGGGTCCAGCGATATTTCATGCTGGCCGGCGCATATTTCAGTATGTTGAACTCGGCACTGGCGCCCAGTTCCAACAAAAACGATTTAAAGTGCAAGTTGCGATAGCTACGGTACCAAGCATCGTCGCGGAACTCCTTGGAACGAGACAAACGGTCGTCGCCCTCAATGATGCCGTACGACAAGGATACCTTGCCCGCAAAACGGTAAGAAAAAGAATGCCTGTAATACACCTGTACCGCAGGACGGAAAAGGGAGCCGTCAATGTCTCCGAAATAAGACTTACGGGTAGAACTTTTCTTCCCTAAGTCGCCAAGAAAATTTGATGTGCCAACGCCGATCCCCACTTCTCCTATCTGGGCCACCGCACTCCACGACATCAAACTCAACACAGCCAGAATCGCCACGAATCTTCTCATGATCAGTTGGTTTTAAAGAACTTAAATTTTGAGATTCGCCGAGATATATCCACCTCGGCTTGCTCATTTTTACGGCGATAAAGGGAAGAAGGTTACAAGGACGGCAATTAATTTCTCTGATCCGCGCCCCACATAAGTTTCTCGCGGATGGTGCTGAGGAAGTCCATCTCGTTTACGCGCAACAGGCTGATGGAAAACTCCTCTTTGCGCACTGCCAGTTGGTAGGAGTTGTCAATACCCTCGTAGCGCGAATCGAGGGTGCAGAGGAAGCTCTCGTTGCGGCCTTCCACTTCGAAAGAAATAATGGAATCGTTCGATACGATGATGGGCCTTACGTTGAGATTGTGCGGGGCCACGGGGGTAATCACGAAGTTTTCGCTGGAAGGGAAGATGATAGGCCCGCCACAGCTTAGCGAATAGCCCGTAGAGCCGGTGGGAGTGGCAATAATCAACCCATCGGCCCAATAAGAGTTGAGCAACTCGCCATTGATGTAGGTATGGATGGTAATCATGCTGCTCGTATCCTTTTTGTGGATGGAGAACTCGTTGAGCGCATAATTTACCCCGCCGAAAATATCCTTGTTTGAATCCAAGTGTATCAACGTGCGGGTATCGAGTTGATAGGTACGGGCCTGCAAGGTATCGATGGCCAGTTTTATCTCCTTGCGCCCGGTGCTGGCCAAAAAGCCCAGCCTGCCGAAGTTGATGCCAAGGATGGGGATATTGCTGTGCCGAACGTAAGGTAGCGTATCCAGCAGGGTGCCGTCCCCGCCAAGGCTCAGTAGGTAATCCACCTTACCGTTAATATCCTCGTGGGTTTTGAAAGTGCGGAACGGCCCCTCCATGCGCAACCGGCCCTTGAACTGGTTCTGGTAGTTTTTATGTACCAGCGTTTCTATTTGGCGCGCGCCGATAATGTCGAACAATTCCTGCAAATAGGGAATGTCCTCATCCTTGAGCAACCTGCCATAAATAGCTAAACGCATGTAACCGTTTTTTACGAAGTTACGGTTTTAGGATTAAAACAGGAGAGATGGGGATACTCAAAGAAAGAAGCGATAACATATACATGTACCATGTAGTTAAAACGTGAAATAGATTCTAAATTAAGTGGTGGTGTGCCAAGTACCCTCTTGGTGTATTGCCACTCCGGTCCCTAGTTTCGGCTTTATTCCTAAACTCGCAGACTAACCTTGTCACTCTTTATTTATCCAATATCCCGGCCTGTATCAGAGGGTCCCAGCCTTGGGCGGATATGGGGTGTACGTTGCCGCCTTTGGTGGTGAGCGTTACGCCCTCCTTTTTATCGGCAATGCGGCCAACCACGGAAATGTTCCACTCGCCGGAGAGCTTTTTCAGATCCTCGTTTTTGATGGTGAACAGCAGCTCGTAGTCCTCGCCGCCGTTCAGGGCGCAAGTAATGGGATCGATATTGAACTTGATGGCTAGGTTATAGGCATCTTCGCTAATGGGCACTTGGTCTTCATAAATCTTCGCCCCTGTACCCGACTGGGTACAGATGTGCAATATCTCCGACGACAGCCCGTCCGAAATATCGATCATGGAGGTAGGCTTGATGCCGTTTTCTTTTAGCAGTTCCACAATGTCGCGGCGCGGTTCGGGCTTTAGTTGGCGACCCAGCAGATAAGGCTGGTCTTCCAGTTCGGGTTGCACGTCCGGGTGTTCCAAAAAGATGCGCTTCTCCCGTTCCAAAATCTGCAAGCCGAGGTAGGCCGCACCCAAGTCTCCGCTCACGCAAATGGCATCGCCCACTTGGGCACCGTTGCGGTACACCAATTCCTCTTTTTCGGCCACGCCCAACGCCGTAACGCTGATAACTAGGCCCGACATGGACGAAGTGGTATCGCCACCAATCAAATCCACGCCATACTTTTGGCAAGCGAGTTTGATGCCCTCGTACAGCTCCTCCAACGCCTCCACCGAAAAGCGGTTGCTGATGGCCAGCGAAACCGTTACCTGCGTAGGCTTGGCGTTCATGGCATACACGTCGCTCAGGTTCACCACAATGGCCTTGTAGCCCAAGTGCTTGAGGGGGGTATACATCAAATCGAAATGGATGCCCTCGGCCAGCATGTCGGTAGTTACCACGGTGTGCTTGCCGCCGTGGTTTACCACCGCGGCATCATCGCCTATACCTTTAATGCTGCTTTCCTGTTGCAGTTGTATGTTGTTGGTGAGGAGCCTGATAAGGCCAAATTCGCCCAGTGCGCCTATCTCTGTCCGTTTCGGGTTTTGCGGTGTTTCCATGGGTGCAAAGATAGGAAATAGTCGACGGTCCATGGTCGATGGTCCATGGTCGATGGTCCATGGAAGTAACAATTCTAAGATTAAGTTTCTTTGCAGTATCCATGGACTATGGACCGTCGACCATCGACCAAAAACAACTACCTTTGCAGGCGTGAAGGCATCGCGGTTGCAATTGTTCCTGTTGAGTTTGCTCACCTTGGTGGGTATGGGCGGCATCGGGTTGCTATTGATTGTGTTTGCCCACGGCTCGTCTCTTCAAGATTTCATTGCCAGCGGCCTGCCCGTCCCACAGCAGTTATTGCAGGGCAGCATTTTCGGCATCGCCACGGCTGTTATTGCGCTGGGGCTTATCCGTACCGAATACTTTCAGGAGAGCCGCAGCTTTTTTCAGCAATTCATCACCGACCTCAACCCCACCCTGCCCGAAATCGTATTCTACTCCTTTTGTGCCGGTGTGGGCGAAGAGCTGCTTTTCCGTGGCGGCATACAGCCGTGGCTGGGCGTTTGGCTCACGGCCATCGGGTTTATTGCCTTGCATGGCTACCTCAGTATTTCGGACCTGCCGACATTCTTTTACGGAGTATTGATGGTACTGGTGAGCGCGGGCTTCGGCTACCTGATGGAGCGGCTCCCACGGGAGCGCCTGTCGATCGCGGT
>CAYYZT010000100.1:0-10039 GCA_964476015.1 uncultured Chitinophaga sp. | reverse complement strand
CAGGTGGCAACGGTGGTACCGGCGGAACGGGGGCATCGGCCAGTACCGGCGAGATTGGTAGGGGCGGCAACGGTGGCGCAGGCGGCCGGGGCGGCAACGGTGGCACTGGCGGCAGTGGCTCGCCAGGCGTGTCTCACCAAGTATATCAAGATGGCGGTCAAGCCCCGGCAACTGCCAGCTATAATTTCAACTTTGCGGCCCAACCCATTATTACCGCTACCAACATAGCCTGTACGGGCACTAATATAACGTTGGCTTCGGCAAGCTCAAGCAATTGGAACTACGGCTCAGGGGCATCGCCCGGTACGGGTACGGGAGCCAGCACTGTTACCCAATACTCCACAGTGGGCCGAAAAAACATTACATACAACGGCAACGCTTATACTGGCTTTGTAAACATGGCTATTAACAACGCCACCTTTGTGCCGGATATTACGGTACAAGGGGCTACGCAAGTAAACCCCACTACCTATAGGATTTGTGCGGGTTCTTATGTAGGCTATTACACCAGTTCGTTGGCGGTAAGTTATGATTGGACCCTACAAGGCGTAACGCCCACAACTTATACTACCCAGAACGTAACGGGCGTGCGTTATCTTACTCCGGGTACCTATACCGTTACCTTGAGAGTGACTACGGACTGCTGCGGCCTTTCGCAGCCCAATACCATTACCATGATAGTGGATGACAACCCCAACCTGTTTTTATCAGGGGTAAACCGCTATTGCGAAGGGGGCAGCACTACCATTACGGCCAGTGGGGCATCGAGTTATGTTTGGAGCCCTAACGTGGGTATTTCCTCCACTACATCGGCCACGGTAACTATAGTAACCCAAACTACCACTACTTACATCGTTCGCGGCTATAATGCCGCCGGTACTTGTTTCGATGTGGATTCGGTAGTCATTACCGTAAACCCTAACCCGGTGCCTACCACTAGCACGGTGGCCGCTACTTGCGGAAGCAATGGCTCGGCCACGGTGGCGGTAACGCCTGTGGGCACCTATAGCTACCAATGGAGCACCACGCCGCCGCAAAACACGGCAACGGCATCAAACGTGCAACAGGGCAATTACCAAGTTACGGTAACCAATGCATCCACAGGGTGTACGGCTACCGCATTTGCAAATATTGGAGCAGTGGGCACCCCGATAGCCTATATAGCCGGGGTAGTAAACGTAACCTGTGCCGGAGCTAGTAATGGCTCGGCCTTGGCAGCGGCTACGGGCGGTACGCCGCCATATAGCTATAACTGGGGGCCGGGTTTCAATAATGCACAGCGCACGGGCTTGGCCGGGGGCCAATACACCGTAACCGTAACCGATGCAGGAGGATGTTCGGCCATGGCCATTGCTTATATTAACGAGCCAACCCCGGTAGTTGGGCAGATTACCAATTCCACCCCGGCTAGTTGCCACAATACATTGGATGGCAGCATTACCGTGTTTGTTGACGGTGGTGCCGGAGGCCACCAAGTTACTTGGAGCACTAGCCCCCCCCGCAACACCCTAACGGTGGACAATCTACCTCCGGGAAGCTATACCGTAACCGTAACCGATGCCAACGGTTGTAGCCTTACGCGCAGCGCGGCCATAACTTCGCCGCCGCCGTTTATCATTACGCAGAACTCCATTACCCCCACTACCTGCGGCGGTACCAATGGAGCCATTACCATTACCGCCATCGGCGGCACGGGGGCCATTACTTATAGTTTGGATAACGGCACCCCGCAACCCACAGGCGCGTTTACCAACGTACCGCCGGGCGCACATACTATTCTGATTGCCGATGCAAACGGTTGCGATTCAACTTACAATTTCACTTTCAATACCCCACCACCTTTCAACCTTACCACTAGCGTAACGCCTATTGGCTGTAGCGGCGGCACCACTGGCTCCATTCTGGCCACGGGCACGGGCGGCACGGGCACTTTGCAATACCGCATCGGCACAGGGCCTTGGGGCGCGAACAACAACTTTACGCTGTTGCCTGCGGGCACTTATATTGTTTGGGTGAGGGATGCCGCAGGCTGTAGCCTAAGCGATACCGTAGTGCTTGCCGCCCCCGGCTCGTTGAGCGTAACCTTGGTGCAGGACAGTGTGAACTGTAACGGCGGCAACGACGGCAGCATTACCGCTACAGGTGTGGGGGGCACGTCGCCTTATCAGTTTAGTTTGAATAATGGAACTTACCAAACGGGCACCTCTTTCTCCAGCTTATCGGCTGGCAACTACACCGTAACGGTGCGCGATTTTTATAATTGTACCGCTACCGCAACTATTGCGGTAAGGCAACCTGCCGCCGTGGGTGCTACCTTGGTGCAGGATAGCGTGGATTGTAACGGTGGTAACGATGGCAGTATTACTGCCACGGGTACCGGCGGGTCATTGCCATACCAATATTCTATTGACGGTACTACTTTCCAGCCTTCGGGCAACTTTACCGGGCTTACTGCCGGATCGTACACCATCACCGTTCGCGATCTTTATAACTGTACGGGCACTGTAACCATTATGGTAAGGCAGCCCAACGCACTTACCATGAACCCCGTAGTAGATGACCTTACTTGCCCTAGCAACCCTACGGGTGCCATTGCTACCAACCCTTCAGGCGGCTCGGCACCTTACCAAGTAAGCTTGAACAATGGCACCTTCCAATCTTCGCCCAACTTCCTTAACCTTGGCATTGGCACTTATACGCTCATTGCGAGGGACAGCAAAGGTTGTTTGGCCTATGATACCGTGGTGGTAAGTTCTCCCGGAGGCATCAGCATTACGCTCAACGCGGCAAGTTTGGGTTGCAACGGCAGCCTAGGAAGCATAGTAGCCACCGCATCGGGCGGTGCACCGGGCGGCTACTTCTACCAACTGAACTCTGGCGGTTTGCAAACCAATGGAAATTTCAACAGCCTTAGTGCGGGTTTCTATACCGTAACGGCTTACGACCAGTTGGGCTGCTTTATTGCGGACACGGTAACCATTCGTGCGGCTGGGCAAATTGTGTTGACACTGAATGCAGATAGCGTGCTGTGTTTTGGCCAAAGCAATGGGCAAATAACCGTTACCAATACGAGTGGCGGCGTGGGCCCTTATACCTACAACATCAACAGTGGTGCTTATTCGGCCGCCACTACTTTCCCGAACCTTGCGGCCAACACTTATACCATAGGCGTGCGCGACAACTCAGGCTGTAATGCCACGGCCACTGCTACGGTGCATTCGCCCACGCAAATCAATGCTACGGCGGTGGTGGATAGCGTAAATTGCTTTGGTGGCAACGACGGTTCTTTTGTGGGGAACGCCACGGGTGGTACCGCTCCGTACCAATATTCTTTGACGGGTACGGGCTTCCAGCCATCGAACAGCTTTACGGGCCTAACTGCGGGTGCCAATAATGCCGTTACGGTACGCGACAACAAGGGTTGTACGAGCGTGATTTCCGTTATCGTAAACCAACCTGCGGCAGTAGCTCTGACACTTACGCAGGACAGTGCCAGTTGCCACAATGCTACCGACGGCAGCATTACTGCCGTGGCATCAGGCGGTTCGGGAGGATATGAGTACAGCCTCAACGGCACCAACTTCCAAAGCTCGGGCACTTTCTCCGGCTTGGCGGCTGGGTTAAGAACCGTGACGGTGAGGGATTTGTATGGATGTACGCAAACAGCTACCATTACCGTGTTGGAGCCTGCGGTACTTACGGTTACGCTAACAGCTACCGGCTCTAGCTGTGCTGGCGGGGCAAGTGGCGAAATTACCGCTACGGCCACGGGCGGAAACGGTATCAACCAATATAGCATCGACGGTACCACTTTCCAGATATCCAATGTATTCAGTAATCTTTCGCCCAATACTTATACCGTAACGGTTGTCGACCAAAACGGATGCAGGGCTAGCAATACCATCACCCTACAACCCGCTGCCGCCATAACGGTGAGTGCCGTGCAAGACAGCGTGAACTGTAACGGTGCCAGCGATGGCGAGATAACCGTAACGGCCAGCGGTGGCGCGGGCACATTGCAATATAGTTTGGACGGAACCACATTCCAACCATCCAGCACATTCACTGGCTTGGCTGCCGGGCCGTATACCGTTACGGTTAGGGATGCCAACAACTGTACCGTAACTGCCAACATCACCGTGCTACAACCAGCAGCTTTAACCGTAGCTCTGGTGCAGGACAGTGTGGAGTGTTTCGGCGGAAACGATGGTAGCATTACGGTTACGGCCGGTGGTGGTTCCAACGGTTACCAATACAGCCTTGATGGAACCGCCTTCCAACCTTCCAACACATTCGCTGGCTTGGCAGCGGGGCCATATACCGTTACCGTTCGGGATTTCAGAAACTGTACTGTAACGGATAACATCACCGTACTGGAACCAACCGACCTAGGCGTTGCCACCACTATAGCCAACATAGCTTGTAGCGGCGGCACCACGGGTTCTATTACCGTAAATGCCACGGGTGGTTCGCAGCCGTACCAATATCAAATCAACGGCGGTACGCTGCAATCCAGCAACTTGTTCGATAACTTGGCAGCCAATACCTATACCATCAATGTATTGGATGCCAATGGATGTCAAGAATCGGTGCAGGCTACTATATTGCAAAGCACCCCCATTACGGTTACGTTGGTGGCCGATAGCCTCTCGTGCAACAGCGCGGGCGACGGGGAGATTACCGTTACCGCCACGGGCGGGGCGGGTACGTTAGAGTACAGCCTGAACAACGGTGCTTACCAAACATCCAATATTTTCGGTTCGTTGGCAACCGGCCCTTATACTGTAACCGTAAGGGATGCCAGTGGCTGTACCAACTCCGCAACCATCAATGTACACCAACCTGCCGTGCTGGCTTTAACGGATGTGCAAGATAGCGTGGAATGTAACGCTGGCAACGACGGCAGCATCACACTCACAGCTACGGGCGGCTCATCGGGCTATAACTATACCCTGAACGGCGGCACTCCCCAGATTAGCAATACTTTCGGCGGCCTTATCGCTGGCAACTACAACATGGCCGTTACCGATTTCCATGGCTGCCAAGCCACGGTGGCCGTTACGGTGTTACAGCCAGCAGCATTATCTATTGCGCTTAACAGCACTTCTCCCGTTTGTGCAGGAACAGGCGGCGGCGGCATTACCGTTACCGCTGGCGGCGGTTCGCCGGGGTACCAATACAGCACCGATGGCACCACTTTCCAAGCATCGAACAGCTTTACAGGCTTGGCCGCTGGGCCATATACCGTTACCGTAAGGGATGACAATGGCTGTACCATTACCGATAACGCCACCATTACCCAGCCCACCGCGCTCACGCTTACCTTACAACAAGATAGCGTGGAATGTAGCGGCGGCAACGATGGCGGTATTACCGCTACCGCCGGGGGCGGTACGGGCGTGTTTGAATATAGTACCGACGGCACTACGTTCCAAACATCCAACACCTTTACGGGCCTTACGGCGGGGCCATATACCGTAACGCTTCGAGACAATGCTGGCTGTACCGTTACCGCTACCATTGCCGTATTGCAACCTGCCGTGCTCAATGCCACTGCCACGGTAATAGGTATTAGCTGCAATAGTACCAACGATGGGGAGATAAACGTAACAGGAACCGGTGGCAGTGCGCCTTATGAATTCAGCCTAAACAGCGGTACTTACCAATCTTCGGGGGCATTTACTGGCCTCACCGCCAACAGCTATACTCTGAGCGTAAGGGATGCGAACGGATGTACCGCTACTACCAATGCAACAGTACAACAATCACCAGCCTTAACCCTTAGCTTGGCACAGGATAGCGTGAACTGCTTTGGTGGCAACGACGGGCAGGTTATCGCTACCGGCAGCGGAGGCAGCGGAGCTTTGCAGTATAGCCTCACTAGCGGCACTTACCAATCATCGGGTACTTTTACGGGCCTCGCCATAAACAACTATACCGTAACGGTTCGGGATGCCGCAGGATGTACCGCCACTGCCAATATCAATGTGTTGCAGCCTACCACGCTTTCGGTTACGGCCGTGCAAGATAGCGCCAACTGTTTCGGTGCGGCTGATGGCGGCTTTACTGCTACAGCTACGGGCGGTAGCGCAGGATATGAGTATAGCTTGGATGGCGTGACTTTCCAAACCTCTCCCACCTTTATGGGCAGGGCTGCGGGGGCACACACCGTTACCGTGCGCGATGTACACGGCTGCACGGCCACAACAAACGTTACCGTATTGGAGCCAACTGCTATTACTACCAATGTTGCTGGCACCAACATTACCTGCAACGGCGTGGCTGACGGCACGGCTACGGTAGTGGCCAACGGAGGTTCGCCAGCATATACCTATAGCTGGAACAATAGCGGCGGCACGGGTGCTACTGCTACTGGCCGCCCGGCAGGGTATGCGGTAGTAACCGTTACGGACCGATACAATTGCTCTCGCCGCGACAGTGTGCTCATTACCGAGCCTACCATTATTACGGTTGTCGAAACCATTGTGCCGCTTACGTGTACGGGCGGCAACACCGCCTCTATCAGCCTTAGTGCAAGCGGCGGCACAGGTGGTTATACTTATTTGTGGAGCAATGCCCAAACGGGCCCTTCCATTACTGGATTGGGTGCTGGGCCATACTCCGTAACGGTTGCCGATGCCAATGGTTGCCAATGGACCGATAGCTGGACCATTGACCCGCCGGGCACGATTACGGTAAGTGCCGTAGCCACGGGGGCTACTTGCTTTAACACGCCTACCGGCTCGGCCACGGCCACGGTGCAAGGTGCTACTGGCAACGTAAGCTATGCGTGGAGTACTACCCCGGCCCAGAACACGGTAACGGCTAACAACATTCCTGCCGGGCCTTACACGGTAACGGTTACCGATGCGGGAGGCTGTTCGGCCACCACCACAGTGACCATAGCCGATGCGCCGGAACTGTTGGCTACCATTGCGGGTGTAAACCCACGTTGCTTCGATACCAATGACGGCAGCGTTGCCGTTACGGCCTCTGGTGGCACGGGTAATTTGCGCTATGCTTGGGGCCACAGCGGTACCAGCATTGCTACTGTTGGTCCGTTGGCGCAAGGCAATTACAATGTAACGATTACCGATGCCAACAACTGTAGCGTGTCGCTCTCGCAATCTTTGGTAAGCCCGTCGCAATTGACAGTATCGCTTGCTGCGGATGCCGATACCGTGAAGTTTGGCGAAACCGTGCAACTGACCGCCACGCCAAACAGTGGCGCGGTGGGCCTTTCTTATTCTTGGACACCCAGTGATGAGTTGAGTTGCGTAGATTGCCCCAACCCAGAGGCTGGGCCGTTATTTGAATCCGCCTATACCTATATCGTTCGGGTGGCTGACATCAATAATTGCGAAGCCGAAGCCCAAGTGCGTATTCTGGTAGATTTGTACGACCGTGTGTTATATGTGCCCAACGCCTTCACCCCGAACGGTGATGGTCTGAACGATTACTTCCATGTATATGGGGTAGGGTTGAAGGAAGTAGAGTTCCAGGTATTTGATCGTTGGGGCGAGAAAATGTTCGAAACCACGGACTTTACCGTAGGCTGGGATGGTTTCTTCAAGAGCGAGGCCATGCCACCAGGGGTATATGTTTACCAAGTAAAAGCCATCTATTTGGACGGACAGGAGGGCTACAAGAAAGGTAGCGTTACCCTTATCAAATAAACACTAACCAACTATTAGTGCTTTGCAGGGCTGCCATAACTGGTGGCCCTGCATTTTTTTAGGGTAACAGTAGGCTACTGTCGCCATAGCTAAGGAAACGGTATCGTTGTGCCAAGGCTTCATCGTATACCTTGCGCCAATCCGGGCCTAGAAAAGCCGCTACCAAAAGCACCAAGGTGGTTTCCGGCAGATGGAAATTGGTAACCAATCCTTTTATCACCTTGAACTCATAACCGGGATACACGTAAATTTCAGTAGTGGCACTTATTTGCGATACGCCTGCATATTCCAAGATGGCTTCCAACGCCCGTAGCGCATCCTTTAAGGGCACCTGTTCTTTAGCCAGTTCATATGGCTCGTTTTGATAGAGATGGAGCGGTTCGCCCGGCTCCCATAGTTGCAACTTGCGTTTCACCCCAAACCAATACAGGCTTTCCAACACCCGCAAACTGGTGGTGCCTACTGCAATGATAGGCCCTTCGTGCTTCATCAGTTTGATAATCAAATCGCGGGTAATGACCAACTGCTCCCGGTGTATCTGGTGCTTGGTGGCATCTGCTTCTTTTACCGGGGCAAATGTGCCAGCACCCACATGAAGCGTTACCTGCTCCATCTTTATACCCTTGGCTTCCAAGCCATCCATTACTTGACCGGAAAAATGCAGTCCCGCAGTAGGTGCGGCCACGGCTCCGGGTTCTTTTGAGTAAACTGTTTGATAAGTATCATTATCCGTGGCGGTAGCTCTACGGTTTAAATAGGGGGGCAAAGGCAGCTCGCCGCACTGGGCAAGGATTTCCGCAAGCGGTTGGTTACCGGTCCAAGTAAACTCAACGTGGTTCAGTTCCCTATCGCTCCATTCGGCGGTTAGTGTTACTTCCTCGTTTAATTTTAGGATGAGCTTCTCATCGGGCTTCCAGCGTTTTTTGTTGCCTACCATACACTCCCAAACCGTTTGCTCGCAAGCCGCCATGGCCAAGGGCACCCAAGCGGGACTCAACGGCTGCAACAACAACAGCTCAATTGTAGCACCAGTTGCACGCTGGAAAAACAGCCGCGCTGGGATTACTTTGGAATTGTTGAATACCAATAAGCTATTTGCTGGCAATAAGTCGGGCAGGGCATCAAAACGTTGGTGGGCTATGTTGCCTTTATCATAAACCAATAGCCGCGACTGGTCCCGAGGCTCTACGGGGGCAATGGCAATTAGTTCCTCCGGCAGTTCGTAATGGTAATCGGCAAGTAAGATAGGCTCCAAAATAAAGCAAGGGAACCGAATTTGATCGATTCCCTTGCAAAGTTAGGCATAAAGCCAATCACACCACACAATTCGTTCCGTAGCCTAACTTTCTATCTTTACCGGCCAGCAAGGCGTTTTTCCATTTCTATCGTATTCTTCTCCTCGTTGCTATCCACATAGTAGCTTACGCTTTTATGGCTGGTATTATCTGTAACCTGTACTATGAACTCGGTTCCTGCATAACTGGGCACTTCTACAGAGAAGTGGTTGTACCAGATGCCGTATTTAAATACCTTACCGGGTTGCTCGTCGGGGTTCGTAATTGCCAACTCTACTACACCAGTCTTATCAAAAATTTGTATTGTATAGTTGCTGGCATTTGCGGCAGCTTCACTTTCTCGGTCTACCATTATATAAAGGGTTCCAGCCTTGGGCACCTCTACCGGCATGGTAAGCAGGGTGGGGTGCATAAATAGGCTACGGCTAGGCGGCATGTACATCAAGTTAGTACGGGTTGCTCCATCACCGTTGTCTTTAATTTTGGTAATACTTTGGTCTTTAATGGTTTTTGTTTCGCCGGTCTTCCAGTTCTTCAGCAATTCCACATCCATCACTTCCTCACGGATTTCTTTGATACTGGTTTGTGCCGAAGCAACCCCGAATCCCAACAGCCCTAATATCACAGTGTAGATATACGCTTTCATGGTTGCTTGTTTTAAGGTTTGTCAATAACTTGTTCTGCCCTAGTATAGGCAAAAGGTGTTCCGATGTGCTTAAAACACTGCAAATAGCGTAATTGCTATAATTCTAGCAATCAAGCGGTTAAATCTATTGAGGAAAAGCGTAGAAGTGTTGCCCAAAATGTGGAACGTGCGCTATAAATCGTTGCTTAATGTAGATAATTGTAGAAAAATTGGGGTATTGTGGAGAAGCATGCCTATTTGATCGTTTTCACTATATATTGATTTTCAACAACTAATCAACTACGCCTACAGTACGGAAGATGTGCCAGATGTTGCGGTAGAAAGGGCCATACCTATCGTTGGTAATCTGCTTTTCTTCGCGGAGCCAAAAGTGCAGGTTGCTGGTGGTGTACAGGTAGCCAAAATAATATACCGTGTGGCTC
>CAYYZT010000099.1:0-10132 GCA_964476015.1 uncultured Chitinophaga sp. | reverse complement strand
GCGTACGGTAATCACTATTGACAAGGGTGGGTTTAGCTCCGCCCTCATTAGCAAGGGCAAGCGCATCAATAGCTTGAACAACAGGATGCAATCTTGACGATGTACAAAGTACGATGTACGATGTACAAGGTATGAGGTAGTGAAATTGTCATCATCATCATCCGCATGTCTCCGTGCTTTTCCGTGGTTTGATTTTTAACCACTTAGCGCACGGAAAAACAAATTCCATTTCCGTGGACGGTGGACTATCAACCAAACTTAAAAACATTTAGCAACCATGTGGAAATTCACAATATGGGATATTGACAGTGGCGGGTCATTTACCGACATCGACGAGCCGGTGGGCTGGGACGGCATTACGCTGCGCCTGCGCCGCGACAGGGACTGGCACGGTTTCTTCGAGTTTATGGACGACGAGATATCCACCCTCCAGTTCGACGGCGAAGGCCGGGATATACTGGCCAACGCTTTCGAGGATAGGGGTATCGAGGCCCGCGTGGTGCTCATCATCCAATACCTGTGCAGCGGCACCACTTACGATTTATTGTGGACGGGCTTTTTCGATTTCACTACCTACAAGTTTGTATGCAGTGATAGGTGTTATATAGAGATAAACCTAGTGGCTGAAGACTGTATGAAAAAGCTGCGGAGCCGGTACGACCAAAAGGTTGACCTGAAATCGTTGCAAACGTTTGACGGAAGTACATTGCCGAGCTACGACGATTTAGGCTTTAATCTCACCATGCATTCCCAAAACCTTACCCAAGTCAATGATTGGGAGATAGAAAACAATGGCTTTAATTATACGCATGATTGTGCGTTGGAGCGTGCTGTGCCGTCTACATTATATTTTGCATTTCCATGGTTGCAAAATTTAACGGAGATTGATACCAGCGATGCAATGGAATTTATCTATTGCCATAATAATGCCCTAACAGACAGTAACGACGATTTGTTGTCGCCAGTGGGGGAAATGCTAAAACTATACGATGGTATTATAAATGTAGACTTAGGTTCGCGGCTATCATGTGCTTCCATATTAGACGTTTCTGTGGATATGGCGGGGTATATACAAATCGCTTCGGCAGACACGCTAAGCTTTGACGCGAACATATTTTTATCCGTATGTCGTCAAAACGATCAGACTACTATCCCTATCGCCACTCTGCAAAGTGGTTTAGGATGCTCTGGTTGCACACACAACACCGAAACTATTGCCGTGTCGTATACGGGTTCTTTAAGCTTGTTTCCGGGCGATAGACTGTACTTAATGTTGGTAATTACCAATGCGCGATACACCACGGGCTCCATAGGAGGCTCTGCTGGACCCTTTAACTTGGTAATACAGATAGATAGTGCGCACCTGCACATACAAGCAAAAAGTTTCTGCGAGCCGACACAGACTAAAGTGTTCATGGTAAACGAAGCCCTCAGCCGCGCTACCGAGAGTATTACCGATGATTGTTTGCGGGTATATAGTGACTATTACGGTAGGGAAAACGCACAACCCTATACTTCATCGGTTAACGGCTGTGGCAGCTATCGTACCATTACCAATGGCCTTTTGATTCGCAATGCGGATATGTTGGACGGAGACCCGCCTCCGATGCCAGTTTCTTTAAAAGAACTTTTCGACGGGTTAAATGCCATAGACAATATCGGCATGGGATTGGAGACGGATACCCATCGCCCGGGAGGATATAAACAATTGCGTATCGAGCCTTACCAATACTTCTATCAACACGACGTAATATTTACTGCCGATCATGTTGCCGAACTGGAAATAGAGGTGCAGGAGAATAAATACATCAGCAAGTTTTTGTGCGGATACGATACCTGGGAAACGGAGCGCATTAACGGTGCGCACGACATACATACCAGTAGGGAGTACCGTACCTCATTATCGCAAGTTCGTAATACGTTGGATAGAACATGCAAATTTGTGGCCAGCGGCTACACTATTGAAATAACCCGCCGAGAGTTTGGCAGATCTACCAGGGACTGGAGATATGATAACAATATTTTTATCATTAGCATAGTTCGCCTTACTTCTCCCGATGGCCCTTATTACTATCCGGAAATAGGGGGTGGAGGCATGGCTCTTGACCATATGCCCGAAGCTTCTATCTATAATGTAAGCATTTCTCCCGCACGTAATGCCCTGCGCCACCTCAACACAATATTGCAAAGTTATACCGATTTAATGGGCAAATTGTTTTTTACGGCAGGTCAAGGCAATCTGGTGGCAGAGAGTAAACGCAACAGTGGCAGCATTTGTCCTATAGAAAACGTTATGCTGGCGGAAAATGCTGACATTGACCTCTCCCTGTTAATCAATGCTTTGGATTTTTTGCCCGTATACCTTAACCAGCTCGTAAAGTTCGATTACCCGATGAGCTACGAGCAGTTTAAAACCATACAGGCCAACCCCTACGGCCTTATAGAATACAGTTGCGCTAACGGCCCAATGCGAAGTGGCTGGATAGAAAACCTGAAGTACAGCCCCGAAAAGGGCATGGCTTCTTTCGAAATCAAACCCAGATACTTCCAATAATATGCCGTTTACCGAACTGAAATTCCCGCCGTACAGCTTCTTGCAAACCATGGAGCCAAACACGCTTTATCCTGATTGTGTGGACACGCCGGGTGTGTGCATACCGTTGTGGCACCAAGCCTATCTTGCTGCGCAGATATACTTCCGTGGGTTTAGCATACTTCCTGAAACAAATCCTATAATATGGCTAAGCCCCATACCGGCCGGTGACCCGTGCCCTACCTTGGGTTCCACCGTCAGCATAGCCAATTACCCCATTGCCATATATAACAATCAGTTGCACACGGTAGCACCTTACCAAGACCTTTATGGGCCTAACTCATTCAACCAAACCATGTACCTTAACAAGTACATGGCGGGGTTCAATTTTGAAAACCTCAACAAGCCCATCATGCCCGGCGACTGTTTTAAATGGGTGATAATTGAAGGCGTGCTGTGGGAAGGGACAGACTTGCAGCCCAATGGTTGGGTGAGAGGCTGTACCAACTGCTTTGTGCGCGAGCAAATAGTGGATTGCTACATGGGCTACATTGCCTACCGCTGCAACGAGGATACCCATGGCTTTGCCTACGAAGCAGACCCTACTTTCCACAATATAGCACAACTGCCGTTTTATCTTAAGAACCCCCAATTTGAAAGCGAGGAAGACAGTTACCGTAAAAGCGATGGCACCTTCATCAAGCTCTTCGAGAGGATGGACGAAGTAGTGGAATTGGAAACCGATTGGCGGCCCTATGATTTCCACCGTAAAATGAAAGTGGCCTTGGGAAGCGATAAGCTATCTGTTTTCAACAACTCTGTACTAACACAAACACAATGGACGGGCCCGCCGTATTGGGTTACCCCGCCCTATGTATGCCGCGATCCTTATGAAATAGAATGGAACAACGATATGCACTACCGGCATGCAAAGGCGCGTACCAAACTTAAAACTTCCATGCCGCTACTGCTTACCAACAACAATTGTAATGTGTGAATAAAATATACATGAAACACCAAAAACCCACCCGCAAACACCAGCGAAAGCCCAAGCCCGCGAAAGAGCCGCAAGCCCCTCCGCCTGCGCTTGAGGTTGCCGCCCCGCTAGAGCGGCTACAGGCCACTCAGCGCACCTTTAAGCCCAAGCGTGGGGTGCTCATCCTCGCGCTTGGCCATGCCAACTACGGCAACATGGCCGCCAACTTAGCGGCTTCCATCCGCTTTGGCGATAAGCAGATACCCATCCACCTAGTGTGGCACGGCGATGCCTTGAACCACTTTACCCCGGCGCACTTCGCCTTGTTTGGCAGCACACAGGAGATTCCGCTGGCATACATTACCAAGGGCGACAAACGGAGTTACTTCAAGGCCAAAACGCACCTGTACGACCTTTCGCCGTTTGACGAGACGTTGTATTTGGATGCCGATATGCTGTGGCACGGCGGCACCAAGCCCATCAAGCAAGCTTTTGAACTGTTGCGCCGCGCGGATTTCACCATCCAAAACCGCGACTACGTGGACCTTGCCCGTACCGATATAAAGCCCGACGAATGGCTCTGGGCCGACCCGAACGAGGTGAAACGCGCCTACAACATTACCGAAGGCAAGCTGATGGGCCTGCATGCCGAGCTGGTTTATTTTAAACGCAACGAGGCCAACCGCCTGTACTTCGAGAAAGTGAAGGAAATCTACAACAGCCCGCTCGCCACGCCCACGCCTTTTGCCGGCGACTTGGCCGACGAGTATGCCTTCGCCATAGCATCCGTGCTCACGGGCCGCTACCCGCATGCCGCGCCGTTTATGCTGGTGTATTGGTACCTGCTCGCTTACCAACGTACCTCGCAGCTCGCGCGCGTTACCAACGAGTGGTTCGCCTTCAGTGCTGGAGGCATTAACCCGCCCGCCAAAATGAAGGAGATGTACAACCTGTTGGCGCAGGCATACTGCAAAGGCTTGGGCATACTGCCGTGGAGGCTACAGCCCAAGAAAACCTATATACCCGAACGCAAGAACCTATAACACCCCATGCAACTCACCCCCCAATTGTTACAAAAGTATTTCGGCCACCCCACCCGCCACAAGCTGTTGAAGGAAGCCGAGGAACGCTATCGCGAACTGTCCGTGCATGCCGACGGCACTTTCCCCGATAGGTTGGTGCGCGAACGCCGCCCCAACGAGAGCGAGCACATATATGAGTACCGCCGCAAGATATACGAACCCAAAACCAAGCAGCCCGTGGGCAAGGTGATAACGGAGCTGGGCAAGATACGCCGCAGCACCGATTGGAGCGTGAGCTACGACGGGACCAAACGCCAGCCCCTCGTGGCCGACGGCGAAACGCTACAAGAATATTGCGAGGAAAACTTCCCGCAGTTCGGCAGCGTGGGCAACTGGGTGTTTACGCTGCTGCTGCGCAAGTATTTGGTTGATGCCAACGCGGTGATGGTGGTATATCCGCTCAACTGCAAGGTGAAGGCCAACGAGTATGTGAAGCCGGTGCCGCACATTTACCATAGCGACCGCGTGGTGGAATATATAGAAGACGAACTATTGGTAGTGAAACTTGACCCGGAGGCCGTGCCAACACCCACGGGCGAATACCAAGCCAAAGCCTATTTGGTGGCCAACGAAACCGAGGTGCGCAAGTATGTGCAGAACACTGCCGGGGAGTATGAACTGGATTGGCAATATGCCCACAAGCTGGGCCGCCTGCCGGTGCGCAAAACGGGCGGCATTATCCGCGATATGGAGGGCCGCTATGTGCTGCACGAAAGCCGCATCAGCGGTATGTTGCCAGACCTCAACGAGTTTGTGCGCGAGTACAGCGATTTACAGGCCGAGATTGTGCAGCACATTTTCAGCGAGCGGTGGGAGTGGGCCAGCCAGCAATGCACCCGCTGCCGCAGCGAGCACACGGGCCTTTCTACCGGCAAGGTAAAAAGCAGCGGCGGCAAACTTATCGATTGCAAGGAGTGCGGCGGCACGGGCACCACGGGCATATCGCCCTACCGCAAGTTGGTGCTGCGCCCTGCCAACCAAAACATGGGCGAGCAGCCCGCGCCCATACCGCCCGCTGGCTACATTGAGAAGAACACGGAGATAGCCCGGTTGCAGGACGAGCGGCTGCGCAAGCGTACCTTTGATGCACTCGCGGCCATCAATATGCAGTTTTTGGAGCAGGTGCCACTAAGCAATAGCGGTGTGGCCAAAGAGGTGGACAGGGATGCGCTCAATAACTTTGTGTACAGCATTGCCGAGGATTTGGTGGCGATGATGGATTGGCTCTACCTTACCATTGCGCAATACCGCTACGGCGCGCTGGTGAAAACGGCGGCGGGCATCAAGGCCATGTTGCCGAAGATAGCCGTGCCGGAGAAGTACGATTTGCTTTCGGCCACGTACTTGGTGGACGAGATTGCGAAGAGCAAAACGAGCAAGATAAACGGCATCATCGTTTCGGCACTGGAGCTGGATTACGTGGCTAAGAAATTTTACAACAGCCCCGATACGCGCGACGAACTGCAATGCGTGCTGCGCCTTGACCCGCTGCCCCAAACCACCGACGACGAAAAGACCGCCCGGTTGCAAAACGGCGGCATCGCGCTGGAAGATTACATCATCAGCAGCAACATACAACCCTTCGTGCGCCGTGCCTTGGAAGAAAAGTCCAACTTCGCCCATTGGCCCGACGGCAAAAAGCTGGAGTTGCTACGCGAGTATGCGCAAGAGAAGCTGAAGGCGATTGGGGAGGGGAAGGCGAAGCCTGCTACTGATGAAGAGCCTGTAGAGGAGGAGGTGAAGCCGGAGGTGGAGGAAAAGCCACAGGAGAAAGAAGACAACAATCCCAAGGAGGAAGAGCTGCCCGCATTAGAGGATGAAGAGGAAAAATCCCTATGATTGTCATCCTGAAAGGAACTTCTAGCACCGATGTACTAGATTAGAATTAGCCATTAATGCTTGATTAAAACAAAAACTGCCACGCTTGGGAGTGTGGCGGTTTTTGTGTGTTTGGAGCATTAAAGTAAAATTACAAAACTCTTATTTACTTTAACCCTCTCAAAGTAAAATAAGAGGGTGAGTTGTTTACTTAACAGATGGTCTAAAACTGGTTTAATTTTGATAAATAGAAGATAAAGTTGTATCTTTGCCGTTAACATGCCGCTCCCGCCTCTCAACGATGCGTATTAGGAGCGGCGTTTTATTTTATGGCCAGCAATATATACTCTAAGCCTGCGCTTACTTACCACGAGCAATTGCAGTTATTGTCTTCCCGCGGTCTAGGGTATGATAATAAGGAAAGGGCATTGCACTTACTCGAAGTGCTGAGCTATTATCGCTTAAGTGCCTACCTCTATCCGCTGCTCGAGGGCAACAAAGAAGAACATAAGTTTAAGGAAGGGGCGAAAATTGAGCAAGCTTTCGAGATGTATTATTTCGATAGAGAGCTACGCTTACTACTATTGAGCGACATAGAGAAAATTGAAGTTGCCCTCCGGGCCAAACTGACCTATGTTCTATCCCATAAGTATGATGCCTATTGGTACACATATTCCGGTTTGTTTAGCGACCGAAATAAACATCTAGCCACCTTATCCATTATTAGTAATGACGTGGGAAAAAGCAACGAGGTGTTCGTCAAGAATTATCAAGTCAAGTATATCAACTCCCACCTGCCTAGTTGGATGGCTTTAGAACTGGTTACATTTACGTGTTTGTCCAAAATTTTCGAAAACCTGAAAGATACCGCCGCCAAAGCGGAGATAGCGGGTTTCTTTGGCGTTCCTTACCAACTCTTTGAAAATTGGCTGCACGTTATTTCTTATACGCGGAACACATGTGCGCATCATGCTAGGTTTTGGAACAGGGAGTTTTCAATATCCGCCCTAAAACCTACCAAAACGCTTTCCCATTCTTGGATTGACGATTTCGGCCTCTCTAAAAAGAAAGCATACCTCTACATTTGCATCATTAAATATCTACTCGACAGGGTAAATCCCAACAACACTCTTACAACAAAACTCAAGGCTTTGTATTCAAAGCACCCCAACATCAATGCTTTTGCTTTGGATTTCCCGGACAATTGGGTCGAGCAGCCGCTATGGATGGAAAAACTTAAAGTTTAACCCCCCACCGATACCGCCTCCACGCCACCAACACCTGCGGCAGATTGTGTAATACGTAGTCTTGCGCCAGCATCCGTTTCCAGAGGTCGATGTCTTGGGCGCGGCGGAAGGCGGGGTCGTAGCCGCCCGCACCGATTACGGCACTTTTGCGGTAAACTACCGTAGAATGGCTCAATACCCAACTGCTGCCCGTGTGCATGGCGTTGGGCGGCACTACGGGCTGGTGCGAGCTGTGGAAGATAGGCGCGCGGTAAATATCGTCGGCCCAAAAGCCGAAGAGCTGCGTGCCTAGCACGTCCACCTCTGGGTACGTTTCCAAGTAATCGCATTGCAGGCGCAGGCGCGTGTGGTGCGCAATATCGTCGGCATCCATGCGGGCTATGTACTCCGTTTGGGCCAGCATAATGCCCTGGTTCAGCGTGGTGGCCAACCCTTGGTTGGTAGCATTGCGGATAACGGTAACGCCCCACATCCGTTCGCACAGGTTGATGGCTGCTAGGGTTTGTGGGTCGGTAGTGCCATCATCGAGCAGCCATACGAGGGGTTTCTCCGAAATATCCTGCGCCATGATGCTGGCCACGGATTCCAGCAGATAAGCCGGCGGCGTGTTGTGTACCGGCAATAGTACGGTCAGTTTCATGGCTTGCGGATTAAAGAGTACACGGCTTCTGGCACCGACACGGTGCGCTGTTTTTCACTCTCCAGCTTTTGCTTGTGCTCAAATATTTTAGCACGAACATCGGTAGGGATGTTGCGCAGCAGGATGTTCTTAACTCCTGACTCTGCTTGGTTTTGGTCTGTTTTCATATAGGTTGTGAATGATTGCGTTGATTACATTGGTAGCATATTTCGCTAACAAAATTAGTAATTATTATTACAATCTAATCTTTTGGAGTATTTTTGTATCAATTATTAATCAAAAACAATCCAACAGATTATGTCAATGCCAGCCGGGAAACTTTTCGCCAACCTACTTACCCAAGTGGGCCTTAATACCGCCGACCCGAAATACATGGATCTCCTTTCCATTACCGCCGAAGTGCCCGACGAGGCCGTACAAGCCATTAGCAGCGGCCTTACCTCGGTTGACGGGGCCAAGCAAAACCCCGAGCTGAAAAAGCACTTTACCGCCACGGTATTGAACGGGGTGGACAGCAAAATACAAGAGGTGATGGACGAGCTGGGCCTTGACCCCACCGTGCGCGCCCAGATAATGGCCGACAAAAACAGTTTCAACCGCATCAAGCTGCTTGCCAACCAAATTAAAGGTGCCCAACAGGTTGACCCGCAAGAAAAACAGCAACTGCTGGCCGAGATTGCCCAACTGCAACAGCAACTGGCGCAGAGCAACGAGAGCAACCAAAAGGCCCTGCAAGACAAAGAAGCCGAGTACAACAACAGCCTGCTCGACCTTTCGCTGCGCAACGACCTTGGGAATATGGACTATGCCTACGACTTGCCCAAAGACGTGAACGTAAGCAACGCCATGAACCTCCTCAATATTGAAATGAACAACAAGAAGGCCAAGGCGGCCCGCCAACAAGACGGAAGCCTGAAGCTGGTAAGCCAAGACGATCCGCAGGCGGATTATATGGAAGATAACAAGGCGGTGGGCTGGGACGATTTCCGCTCCAAAACCCTCGCAAACCACAAACTGCTGAAAGTGACCGATGCCGCGCAACCCGCCGCATCCGGTAAGAAAGAAACCATACCGGGCACCAAACCCGAGCAAGGCGGCGAAGACTTCTACGCCAAGCAACTGGAGAAGATAGGTGCCCAGAAATAACCTTTGAAATTTTATGGCTACAAACGGATTTGTAACGCAACTGCTCACGCATATGAAAAACGTGGCAGGCCGCAACTACGCGGGCATGAAGATAACGCCCGCCGGATTTTTGAAGGCCCTCATACAAAGCAAGCCTGATGTGCAGGTGGCTTCGGTAAACGGCCTGAAAGTGGACCCGCTGAAACTGAACCTTGTAGAAGGGCAGATACGCGAGGTGAAACTGAAATACCTGCCCCGCCTTACCCCCAACCAGATTTCGGAAGACGACAACTGCGAAATAGATACGGGCTTTAACTACAACCAGGTGGACATTGCCGCGCCGCGCTTTGCCAAAGTGGGCATTCCGCTTAGCTGGGGCTACGTGGAACGCTACGCCGAGGAGGCCGCCCAGAAAGTTGACGTGGCCCAGCCATCGTTCGGCATCCTGCGCGAAATGGAGGACTTGATTTTGCACGCCGTGAACGGCCTAGTGGGCAAAATCAACAACCAACTGCTCACGGACATTACTTGGGGCGAGAACGTGGCAAACGGCCTCGCTACCGCCAAAATAGTGAACATCAACAAGCAGGCGCATATACTTGACCTTAGCACCGGCATCATCGAAATATTGAACGATACCGTGCTCAACGAGTTTGCCGGTACGCCACTGTTCGTAGGCTCGGGCCTCATCAACAACTACGAGTTGCTGAA
>CAYYZT010000098.1:0-10146 GCA_964476015.1 uncultured Chitinophaga sp. | reverse complement strand
GCATGCCGCAATACAGCATTTGGGACGACCATGAATATGGCTGGAACGATGCCGACGGCAGTTTCCCGCGCAAAACGCATTCATTGGCCTTGTTCAAAGCTTTTTGGCCCAATCCCGGCTACGGCACCGAGGAAACGCCCGGCTGTTTTTTCAAGTTCGATTATCTGGACTCCGAGTTTTTTATGCTGGACGACCGCTACCACCGCACCCAACCAGCGGACAGTTTCCCTACCGTATTGGGTACCGGGCAATTAGCTTGGCTAAAAAACAGTTTGAAGCAGTCCAGGGCCGTGTTCAAATTCGTGGGGCTGGGCATCCAGATTTTCAACCAAGTTACCCACCACGAATGCTACTGGGCCTATAAGGACGAGCTGAAAGACCTGATGGATTTTATCAGGAAAGAAAAGATAGAAGGCGTGGTTTTCCTTACCGGCGACCGCCACCATAGCGAGCTTACCAAAACGGAGTTTAAGGACACCTACCCCATTTACGAGTTTACCAGTTCGGGCATCACCAGCTTTCGCCGCCGCACCCGCCGCACCGCCGAAAACATCAACCCCACCCGCGTGCCCGGCACCTTGGCCGATTTCCAAAACTATGGCCGCATCACCATCACGGGCGAAACCGGAAACCGCATGTGCATTATGGAAATCTTCAACAAGCGCGGCAAAAAGGTTTGGGAATACGGCATCAGCCAGCACGATTTGAAATTCAACCCTGTGGGTATCGGGGTGCCGGTGCAAATGAAATGAGTTTCTAGTACCACGTAGTGCCCTTTAACCTCCCTCAATAGACATTGTAGCAAACCGTTTGAGGTGTGTGTTTAACCACAAAGTACACTAAGAAAATGCACAAAGAGCACTAAGAAATAACGTGGGCCTTTGTGTACCTTGTGGTTTTCCTTAGTGCCCTTTGTGTTTAAAAACATACATGGCGAGCTTCCGCTTTATGGAATTGTTGTACCCTCCGCATCCTTTAGGCAACAACAATCCTAAAGCATATGAAAACTACATGGTTCTTTATCCTCGCCTTTTTTGCCCTGATGGGTTGCAATAGCGGCGATGCCGTTTCGCAACAAAATGAGGCCCCTTTCACGGAATTAAGGAAAGGGGAAATTTCCACTGCCGTTATCGGGGGCACCAGTGCCTACAACTATGAAGCAGCTAACAGCGGCAAGGTTTCCGTGGGCGATGGCTTCGTGGCAGGTACTTACACCGTGGCCGATGCCAGCGGCAGCGCGCCTTCATCGGTTTCGCCTGTTAAGATGCCCGACAAAATCATCAAAACGGGCAACATGGGCATGGAAGTGGACGACTATGCCAAAGCCATGACCGACATTACCGCAAAAATAAAAGCGGCCCAAGGCTACATAAGCCACCAAAGCGAGCAGCGCGACAACTACCGCATTAGCAATACGCTCACCATCCGTGTGGCAAGTGAGAACTTCGATGCCATGATGAACGGCATCGGCTCCACTGCCAAAAAGCTGAACTATAAAAACGTGTATCTGCAAGACGTAACCGAAGAATACACGGACGTAACCGCCCGCCTGAAAACGAAGCGGGAGGTGGAGCAACGCTATCTGGACATCCTGAAATCGGCCAAGACGATAAAAGACGTGTTGGCAGTGGAAGAACAGTTGCGCGTTATCCGTGAAGAAATAGAATCATCCGAAGCAAGGCTAAAATACCTAAACGACCAAGTATCTTACAGCACCCTTACGCTGGAAGTGTACGAAGAACTGGAATACACCGCCCCTGCCCCGCTGCAAGCTGGCTTTGGCCACAAATTGCTAACGGCCCTTACCAACGGATGGAACGGCCTGTTGGCCTCCATCATCGGTTTGGTACACGTTTGGCCTTTTTTGTTGGGCGGTGGAATTATCCTGTTAGTGGCTGTTCAGAAATTTAAAAGAAAGCGCAAGATGGCCATGGCTTAAATATATTTCCACGTTGCTAAAACCAACGTAAAAACCGAATACCTATTATCAAAATAATTTCATTGTAATTTTATTTCCTAAATAACTGCCAGCAAGCACTTTTCTAGCTCTGGCAAAGCGGCGCATACATTGTACAAATGTGCCATTTGTACACTAAAAATAAAGGGGCATGGAAGTTTCAAAAACTATGCCCCTTTTCGCTTTTCGCTATAAAAAATCCTTTCGACAAAAAAAATAATATTTTGCACACCTTTCTGTTTTATTGCCCTGTTTTTTGTCTATATTCATGCCATGGTTGATGGGCGCCAACCAAGTCTCGGATACGTAAATTATATCCGAAAAAACAACTGAAAATCGATTTTTTTTTGGAAAACCTTTTTCAGAACTTCACACCCCCTTACGAAAAAGGGGTGCGATTTCTGAAGCTTTAACCTTTAATTAAAACAGTTTATGTACATGGAAACTACCTATGAAGATGTATGGAAAAACTGTCTAAAAATTATTCGGGATAATGTTAGCTTACAATCGTTTAAAACATGGTTCGAGCCCATCAAGCCTGTAAAACTGGAAAACAGCGTTCTCACCATACAAGTGCCCAGCCAATTCTTTTACGAATGGCTGGAAGAGCACTACGTAGGGCTGCTTCGCAAAACCATTAAGCGGGAACTGGGCAACGACGCACGATTGGAATACCGCATTGTAGTGGATAACACGAGCAATGGCAACGCAAAGCCGTTTACCGTTAATTACCCCAACTACAACACGGGCAACAACAAAAACCCCGAAGTAGCCGCACCTTTAGTTATGGGCAACTCAATCAAAAACCCGTTTATCATCCCGGGCCTCAAAAAGGTCAACATCGAATCGCAATTGTCGCCGGTGTACAACTTCGACAATTTTGTGGAAGGTGATTGCAACCGCTTGGCCCGTTCGGCAGGCTTTGCCGTGGCTACCAAGCCCCCAGGCTCCACGGCATTCAACCCGCTGGTGGTATACGGCGGCGTGGGGTTGGGCAAAACCCACTTGGCGCAGGCTATCGGCAACCAGTTTAAGCAGCACTTCCCCAACAAAACGGTTCTTTACGTTTCTTCGGAGAAATTTACCAACCAGTTTATCGAGGCCCTGAAGAACAACGCGGTTAACGATTTCATCCACTTCTACCAGCTCATCGACGTGCTGATAGTGGACGACATCCAGTTTTTCGCGAACAAAGACAAAACACAGGACATCTTCTTCCACGTATTCAACCACCTGCACCAAGGCGGCAAGCAACTGGTATTGACCAGCGACCGCGCCCCGCGCGATTTGGAGGGCATGGAAGAGCGCCTGTTGAGCCGTTTCAAATGGGGTCTTTCCGCCGACTTGCAGGTGCCCGATTTTGAGACCCGCATCGCCATCCTCGAAAAGAAAATGTATGCCGACGGCATAGAGCTACCTAGGGAGGTAGTGGAATTTGTGGCCTACAACATCAACACCAACATCCGCGAACTGGAAGGTGCCCTGATTTCGCTGTTGGCACAAGCATCCCTTAATAAAAAGGAGATTGACATTGAGCTGGCGAAGAAGATCATCAAGAACTTCGTGAAGAGCATCAGCCGCGAGGTATCCATCGAGTACATACAGAAAACCGTATGCGAGCACTTTGAGATACCGGTGGACAAGCTGAAGGAAAAAACCCGCAAGCGTGCCATCGTTCAGGCCCGCCAGTTATCCATGTTCCTGGCCAAGAACTTTACCAAAAACTCGCTCAAGGTTATCGGCAAGCACTTCGGTGGTCGCGACCACAGCACGGTTATCCACTCTTGCCAAGCGGTGCAAAACCTTATCGATACCGACGGGGAGTTCCGCGACAGCGTAAAAGAAATACAGAAGAAAATACAGTTGAGCATTACCTAATCCTTAACCTCACGCAACCACATATTAAAAGGCCAGCACCGTTCGTGCTGGCCTTTTTTGGAAAAAGCAGTATGCGGGTAAGAATATTTGGCTCCTATGGAGCCGATAAATATACGGGGCAACCGCAAGCTACAGATATTTGGTCCCGATGGGACCTTTGCTGACTTCTCGGCTACCTTGAGATTTGGGAAAGCAATGGGCAATCTTTAGCTACATTTTGTTCAAACACACAATATTGCACCAGCTCCATTGGAGCCCAATATCTGTTTACCACTCCAATATACCCTTATAAAACCTCCCATCCCACGCTCAAAATTCGCTCTTTACAACTCAACCAATATATAGTATCTTTGCAGCCCTGTATCAACGGGAAACCAATCGCAACGGATTGGTGTTCTTTTCCTTGCTAATAAAAAAGTAAATTTTAACCGTGAACGTAACCGCAACCCCAGGCGAACAACTCACCGCCATCCTTTCTATCAAAATAGACCAAACAGATTATCAACCCCGCGTAGAGGAATCTTTGAAGAACCTCCGCAAAAAGGTGGACATGAAAGGTTTCCGTAAAGGCATGGTGCCTCCCGGATTGGTAAAGAAAATGTACGGCACCAACGTGTTGGCCGAAGAGCTTGACAAACTATTGAACGAGCAGCTCGACAAGCACATCAAAGACAATAATATCAACATGCTGGGCCAGCCGATTGCGCAACGCAACGAAGACCAGCATATCGACATCAATAACCTTGGCGATTACGAATTCAAGTTCGAGATTGGCATGGCACCCGCTTTTGAGCTGCCATACCTTTCCAACGGCACCACGGCCAGCAAATATAAGATAGAGGTGACCGATGCCATCATCGAGGAAGAGCTGGAGCACATCCGCAAACGCTTCGGCAAGGTGGAGAACCCCGAAGATGCTACCGTGAACGATACGGATGTAGTAGTAGTGAAGCTACAAGAGGCTGGCAAAGAAGGCGGTTTGGAAAACAACACTTCCGTAGCTGTGGACATGCTTACCGACGATGCCAAGAAACAAATAGTTGGCCTGAAAGTAGGTGATAGCACCCAAGTGGACATCTTCAACTTGCTGAACAAGAGCAACGAGGAAGCTGCCAAGCACCTATTGAACCAAACCGACGGCCTGCCCGAAGGCACCAACCAAGCCTTTACCCTTACGGTAGAGAAAATAAACCGCATGGAGCCTGCGGACCTGAACCAAGAGTTTTTCGATCAAGTGTTCGGCCCCGGCGAAGTGGACAGCGAAGAAGCTTTCCGCAACAAGCTGCGCGAGGAAATCCAAAAATCGTTCGATAACGAAAGCGAGCAGAAGCTGGGTTACGATTTGTTGGACCAACTGCTGGACCAAACCCAAATTGACCTGCCAGAGGACTTCTTGAAGCGTTGGATAAAAACCAGCAACGAAAAGCCCGTTACCGACGAGCAGATTGCAGAGGAATTTGATGCCTTTGCCCGCAGCCTGCGCTACCAGTTGATAGTGAACAAACTGAGCAAGGAGAACGACATCCAAGTTACCTCCGAAGAAATCAAAGAGCGTACCCGCCAGCAAATCTTTGCCCAATACGGCCAATACTTCGGCGGCATGGACATGGACAAGGTGCTGAACGAGTGGGCCGACGGCATGCTGAAAAAGCGTGAGCACGTGGAGAAAACCTACCAACAGGTGCTCGACGAAAAATTGATCGACTTCATCAAGCAACAAGTTACTATTGATGAAAAAACCGTATCATTGGATGAATTCAAGAACCTGAACAAGCCACAAACCGTATGAACCACTATAAAGAGTTCATGAGCTATGCGGTAAAAGACCGCCAACTAAGTAGCATGCATGTTGAAAGTGCTCTGAAACGCCAATTTACCAACCTTACCCCGTACATCATCGAGGAACGCCAGTTGAACATTGCCCAAATGGACGTGTTCAGCCGCCTGATTATGGACCGTATCCTCTTCCTCGGCAGCGGGGTGGATGACTATGTGGCCAGCGTATTGCAGGCCCAGTTGCTTTTTTTGGAAAGCACCGACCCTAAGAGCGACATCCAGATATACATCAACAGCCCCGGTGGTATGGTGTATGCCGGTTTGGGTATTTACGATACGATGCAGTACATCAATCCGGACGTGGCCACCATCTGCACCGGCATTGCCGCCAGCATGGCCGCGGTATTATTATGCGCCGGAGCGCCCGGAAAGCGAACCGCATTGAAACATTCCCGTATAATGATACACCAGCCGCTCGGTGGCGCAGGCGGACAGGCCAGCGACGTGGAGATTACGGCGAACGAAATTTTGAAATTGCGTGTAGAACTATACGAAATCATTAGCAAACACTCTGGCCAGCCATACGACAAGGTAGAGCGCGACAGCGACCGCGACTACTGGCTTAAAGCCAACGAGGCGTTGGAATACGGCATGATTGACGAAGTGTTGGAGCGTAAGAAAGACTAAAACGGAAAACGCATGAAGCGGGACAAAGGTTATAAATGCTCCTTTTGCGGGCGCAGCAAAGAAGAAACCATGATTCTGATTGCTGGCTTGGAAGGGCACATTTGCGAAAGTTGCGTGGCACAGGCCCAGCAGATTATTGACGAGGAGCTGTACCAGCAAGACCAGAAGTTCCAGTTCGGCATGTCCAAGTCCATCAAGCCACGGGAAATATTCAAGTTTCTCAACCAATACGTTATCGGGCAAGACGATGCCAAGAAGGTATTGTCGGTTGCCGTTTACAACCACTACAAACGTCTCAACCAAAAGGTGGAGGACGATGTGGAAATAGAGAAATCGAACATTGTAATGGTGGGCCAAACCGGTACGGGCAAAACCTTGCTGGCGCGCACCATCGCCCGTTTCCTCAACGTACCGTTTACCATTGTAGATGCCACGGTGTTTACCGAAGCCGGCTATGTGGGCGAAGACGTGGAAAGCATACTGAGCCGCTTGCTGCAAGTATGCAACTACGATGTGAAACTGGCCGAGAAAGGCATTATCTACATCGACGAGATTGATAAGGTGGCCCGCAAGAGCGACAACCCATCCATTACCCGCGACGTAAGCGGCGAGGGTGTGCAGCAATCGCTGTTGAAACTGCTGGAAGGCTCTGACGTGCAAGTGCCACCGCAAGGCGGCCGCAAGCACCCGGAGCAGAAAATGGTGAAAATCAATACCCAGAACATCCTGTTTATTTGCGGCGGGGCGTTCGACGGTATCGACCGCATCATCGGCAAACGTATGAACCAACAGGCCATCGGCTACAAATCGAAAGACAAGGATAAAACCCAAGTGAACCGCAACAATATGTTGCAGTACATCAACCCTGCCGATTTGAAAACATTTGGCCTGATACCCGAGCTGATTGGCCGCTTGCCCGTGTTGGTACACCTTGACCCGCTGGATAAAGCCACCTTGCGCTCCATCCTTACCGAACCAAAAAATGCGCTTATCAAACAATATCAAAAGCTCTTTAAGTTGGAAGGCATTTCGTTGGAGTTCTCCGAGGATGCGCTGGAATACATCGTTGCCAAAGCCGACGAGTTTAAATTGGGTGCCCGTGGCCTGCGCTCCATTTGCGAAGCCATTATGACGGATGCCATGTTCGATCTGCCCTCGCAAGCCGAGGTGAAGAACTTCGTTATCACCGAAGAGTATTGCAAAGAGAAGCTGCGCCACGAAGTAATCAATAGGCTGAAGGTAGCTTAATTGGTCCACGGACGATGGTCCACAGTCCACAGATAAAAACAAAACGGGCTTGTTGCGATGCAACAGGCCCGTTTTGTTTTGTTTATTTTAACATCTTTTTAAATACTTTAGCAGCGGCTTCGGCGTTCTACCTCAACACGACTATTCTATGGAAAAACCATCCTTCTTTGAGCGGGCAAACAACTGGGTAAAAAACTCGGTTATGCTCAAGCTGCTTACTATCGGTATATTGATTTTGTTCCTGTTGATTCCGGTAGATATGGTGCAGGACGTAATTCGCGAACGCGAATACCGCAAGCAGGATGCCGTGGCCGAAGTGAGCGGCAAGTGGGGCAATGAGCAAACGGTGGCAGGCTTGGTGCTAACTATACCCTACACGGAATATTTCAAACAGGTGAGCACCACTGCCAAGGAAGGTTACGTGATGATAGCCAACAGGCGATATGCCCACTTTTTCCCCGATCAATTGGATATTACGGGCGAGGTAACGCCGGAAGTGCGCTATCGCGGCATTTATAAGGCCGTGGTATACAAGGCGAAGCTGAACGTGGCCGGCAAGTTTCCACAACCCGATTTCGAGCAATGGAAGATAGAAAACAGCAACGTGCTGTGGGACGAGGCTTTTGTATCGCTTGGCCTATCAGACCTACGGGGCATACAACAAAGCGTGGTGGTAAAATGGAACGGCACCGATTACGCTTTTGAGCCGGGCGTAGAAGTGAAGGATGTAATTGTTTCCGGCATCAGCACCCAAATACCGGTGGACAGTGCCAACAAGGAGTACACTTTTGCTTTGGATTTGGACTTTAACGGCAGCTCCGGACTGGATTTTATACCGTTCGGCAAAACCACCACCGTAAAGTTGACCTCCCCTTGGAACGACCCGAAATTTGAAGGAGCCTTTTTGCCCGACGAAAGAGACATCTCTGAAACGGGCTTCTCCGCTACTTGGGACGTGCTGCACCTCAACCGCTCGTTTCCGCAAAGTTTTCGGGGTGCAACCACCGGCCTTATGGAATCCAGCTTCGGCGTAGACCTTATCGTGCCGGTGGACGAATACCAAAAGAGCATGCGCTCGGCCAAATATGCGGCCATGTTCATCACCCTTACCTTCCTCATTATTTTCTTCGTGCAGATTATGAACAAGGTGCGGGTACACCCTATACAATACATCATCGTGGGCTTAGCCCTTTGCGTGTTCTACACGTTGCTTATCGGCCTCTCGGAGCATATACCGTTCAGCCTCAGCTACTTGGTGGCCAGCACGGCCATTATAGGCATGATAACGCTGTACACACACAGCATTTTCAAAATAAAGCGCATTACCATGTTGGTGGCTTTGTTGCTGTCGGCCCTATACCTCTTCATCTACACCATCGTGCAAATGGAAGCTTTCGCCCTGCTGATGGGCAGTATCGGCCTGTTCGTGGTATTGGCAGTGGTAATGTACCTCACCCGCAAAATAGATTGGTACAACATCCAAAAGTGAAGTTAAAGCTGTTTCGGCATCAGGTTATTGGGCCTGCTTATCAACAAAAGCCCGCCGAACGTGAGCAATCCGTTCAGCAGCAATATCTCTATACCGAAACTGTAACCCCAGAACCATTCCTTGGAGTAGGCGTTCAATACCAAACATATAATGGGCGCGGCTACGCATATCAAAGGTGAAAGACTATCGTGTATGGCTCGTTTCGTTATAATGCCGAACATAAACAGCCCCAATAACGGCCCGTAAGTGTAACTGGCTATTTTAAACACGGCCGATACCACGTCTTCCTGCAACACGTATCTGAACAGCAGGATGGTGAGAAACATGACTACCGTAACGCCCACATGTACTATTTGGCGGGTGCGAATCTGTTGTTTTTCGGTTTTGAGGGTTTCCTTTTCGAAGCCCAGAAAATCCACGCAAACGGAGGTGGTTAGTGCCGTGAGGGCGCTATCGGCACTGGAATAGGCGGCCGCTACCAACCCCACTATAAATATCATGCCCGCAATGGGCACAAAGTGTTGCAGGGCCAGCGTGGGAAAAAGATAGTCCGTTTTATCGGGAATGGCGATGCCTTTGGCACTGGAATAGAGGTACAGCATGGCACCGAGCGACACGAACAACAGGTTGATAAACACTTGAACGAACGTAAAGCTGAACATATTGAGCTGCGCCTCGCGGATGTTGCGGCAACTGTTGTTCTTCTGCATCATATCTTGGTCGAGGCCCGTCATTACCACCGCAATCAAAGCCCCGCCGATAAACTGTTTCCAAAAGTAGTTCTCCTGCCGTGGGTCCCAGAAGAACATTTGGGAGTAAGGGCTTTCCTTTACCTGCGTTACCAGTTCCGTTATCCCGATGCCCAAATCGTGGCTGATGTAGTACACGGTGAGTATAACGGACGAAATCATGAGGAAGGTCTGCAAGATATCCGTCCACACCACGGTACGGATACCGCCTTGGTACGTGTATATCCAGATGGAAAGCAGGGCGAGGCCCACCGTTACATAAAACGGCACACCCCAATAATCGAGCATAAACTTTTGCAGCACGATGATGACCAAAAACAGCCTAAACGCCGAACCAATGGTACGCGAAAGCAGGAAAAACG
>CAYYZT010000097.1:2345-10207 GCA_964476015.1 uncultured Chitinophaga sp. | reverse complement strand
TGAACCCAATAGAGGCTATGCCCACCCCGTTATTGGTTTTCGCTCCTGCCAGCCCAGCGCACAGCGTGCCGTGGTTGAAGGGACTGGCATCGGTAGTACTGCTGGGCGGGTTAGGGTTGTTGTCTTTATCGGCCACGTCCCAGCCGTTCACATCGTTGGGGTAAGGGTCCAGCACGCCGCTGTTAGGCGTGGGGTTGGTCCAAAGTGATGGGGCGAGATCTTGGTGGGCCAGGCGCACGCCGTTGTCCACTATGGCCACCACTATGCTTGGGTTGCCTTGGCTCACGCTCCACGCATCGCGGGCAAAAATCTTGTCGAGGTAATATTGCTGTCCGTTAAAATCGTTTGGGGTAAAGGGCGAGCTTTCCACGCGGAACATAGGAGCCTTCTCTGCATACTCAATATAAGGGATGCTTTCCAGTGCCGTTATCAATTGGCCCACTTGGTTATAATTGCTGAAATGGATGCAGAAGGTGCGGTCCAAAATCGTGTCCAAACCCGGGAACGGACATATCATGGTGTCCACGCCATAAGTCTGCAACACAAGGTTCAGCACCGGGTCGGAGTTGTTGTAAGGGGCCAGCACCATATTGGAGGTATCCCGCACCTTTACATACACCACGCCATCCACATAATTGCTGTCCACCGTTTGTGCCACGGCCGCATGGCCTAGGCACGCCAAGGCCACTAATAGGGCAATAGTCTTAAAACACATAGTTTCGTTCTTGTAGAGTAAATATAAGGAAAATGTTGTTGTATTGCCTCCATAGGAAGATGAAGACAATTGATATGGGTGTTGTGTGGTAATCTTATATCCCTACAAAACACTGTTATCAATTGCCACGGGTTTCAACCCGGATGAAATCAAAACTAAACCTTCCGCAATATTGTTGGCTTCTTAAACCGTGGTTTATTACTTTTGTACCTATCCTAACTAAAGAAAGATGAATCTAGACCAAGAACAACGCGGCAAAGGCTTTAACCTCAACAGCCCCAAAGTAGGTGCCGTATTGGTATTTCTGTTGGTAGCGGCCGTTACCCGTGCCCTGCCCCATCCGCCAAACTTTACCCCCTTGGCTGCTATGGCCTTATTTGGAGGCGCGTATCTGAAAGACCGCAGGTTGGCTTTTTTTCTGCCTTTGGTAGCCATGATGTTTAGCGACTTGTTGTTGGAAGTGTTCTTCCAACTCGGCTTGCGCCCTTATAGCGGCATGCATGCCACCATGTTGTTTGTATATGGCAGCATGATTGCCATTACCGGCATAGGCACGTTGCTAATGAACCGCATTAAGCCCATCACCCTTGTAGGTGCCTCGTTGGGCGCATCTGTATTGTTCTTTTTAGTGACCAATTTTGGCGTATATGCCGTAGGCGCCATAGGCCACGACACTACCAGCTTGGCCACTACGTATGCTTTGGGCATCCCGTTTTTCCACTACACCGTTTTGGGCGATTTGTTTTTTGTAACGATGTTGTTCGGCGGCTTCGAGTTGCTTAAAAACCGTGTGCCGCAACTGGCTACGGTGCGCGCCAACAAATAATCAAAAACTAGCCGAGGGCTGTGCCCAAGGCTATCAATATCGCCCTGTTGGGCTATAAAAGAAAGAGACGCTTCGGAACTTGAAGCGTCTCTTTCTTTTTGGCAAACTCTTTGCTATGGGGTGGCAAAACACAAACGCCACTCCTATGAAAACATATCTACTCCTTTTTCCCGCATTGTTGCTACTGGCTTCTTGCGCCACCTATCAGCCCCTTACCGAAAAAGACCGCACGGAGAACAACTGGACCGAAAAAGAACTGAAACAGGTACAGTTTTACCTTTCCAGCGACATTGTGATAGAGCGTAAACTGGGCAACGAAACCAGCACCATAAAAAACGGCAAGGTACGCATCGTAAACGGGGAACGGATAGAGGAGGTAATCATCAAAAAAGGTACGCCGGGCATATTGGTGTCCAATACGGTGGATAATAGATTGGGCATTAGCTTTGAAGATGGCGACGACCGCTACCTGATGTTCGGGCCTAACAAAGGCAAAGGGGGCCGTTATTATCTATTGGCCAGCGACTGGCAAAACGATGTGGGCAAGGTACAGTACGAGGGCCAAACCTATTTCTGTACGCCCGCAAGCGGCAAGGCTTTTCTTACGCTCGACTTGAAGAAGCTGTACCAGACAGAAAAAGACCAACGCAAGGCCAAGGGACGGAAAGTTGGCGAATAAGTTTGTTTGTGAAACAGCATTAAACCAAGGAAATACTATTCCACGCTTGCCAGCTTGGAGAAGAATGTTTCCTCGCCAGCGTTCTCCACAATAAAGCCTTGTACGTGGTGGTGGCTGAAGTTTACGATAAGCTTCACGTTCCTTTCCACGTTTACATAGCTATACAATCCTTCTTTTACCAATTCGATGGGCCCTTCTTCAAACAGGTTCTCTAGCATCAGCTTACCCTTCTCGAAATTCACTTTAAGGGAGCGGTCGCGTTTCTTGTTTCCATAGTTGCCGCTAAGGAAAGCCTGCAAATCATCGCCCAGTTCGGTAAACTCGTCGCCATCGGGGCCAAGGGGCAGCATACTGAGCTTGGAAACCGTGCGGCCCCAGTACATACCTTTCTCATGCGTGCCCAAGCGCACCACAATAGTGCTGTCTTTAGGGTTTACATAAACTATCTGCCCACGGAAACCGCCCGCGAAAAAGTCGTCTTTCGATTCGGCGGAGATAACACCGCTGTACGTATCCAACCACCAATGGTTGGCATAGTTCCAAGCCTTGCCATCGTCTTCGCAGCGGGTACGGCAGTCGGTGGTCCATTTAGATGATACGATTTCATTCTCGGCCCACGTACCGTTGTGCAGAAACAAGCGGCCCAGTTTGGCCAAATCAATGGCCGTAGCAGCCATGCCGCCATATACTTTGGCCATGCCGTTCTCTTTGTCCAATGCCATATAGCCGTCGTACTCCATACCCAGCGGGCCCCATACCTTTTCTTGCATATATTCGGCCACCGTCATGCCCACGGCTTTTTCCAAACAAAGCCCCAGCACGTAGCTGCTCAACGAGCTATAGGCAAAGTGCGTGCCCGGCACGTGCTTTACCTTAATAGTGTTCAGCAGGCGCTCTTGGTAGGTATTATAGTACAGGCGGGCAAGTTTGAAAAGATTGGAATGGTCGCCGAAGTTCATGCCGCTGGTCATTTGCAGCAAGTGGCCAATATTGATGTCGGATTTTTTGCCATCGGCAAACATGGGCAGGTAGTCGCTCACGGGCTGGTCGTAGCCCAGCATTTTGCCTTCGGTAATGGCAATGCCCACCAAAGTGGAAAGGAACGACTTGGTAACGGAAAACACCGTGGAAACATTCTCGCGGCTGTGGCCGTTGGCATAGCCTTCATAAAGAATGGTATCGCGGCGGATAACGATGAGGGCCAAGGTGCCGGTTTCTTTTAAAAACTGTTCGGGGCTATAGCCAGCTGCCAATTTGTAGCCCGGCTTGTCGCCACAGGCCCACAGGTCGGCAGGGGGCAGTTCGTAGTTTTTGGGCAGACGGTGAAAATGGAAAGGCTCATCAGATGCCTTTAACGTGGCATTGTTGAAGATTTTGTAATCATACACATCCGGCATTCCGTGCCGCATGAACCTACCTACCGAGCCGCAACCAAATGAGGAAAATAATACGAGCCCCGCCAACACGTACCGCCAAAACATAATACGAAAAATTTAATAATTACACGAAGAGGAAAACCTGATACTATAATGACAAATGTTGTGCCCGTAAGGTTGCAAAAGGTTGTGAAAAAATCAATAATTTCTGAAAGTTGCCGCAATAGTTGACAATTTATGCAACTATCCGATTTAGCAAACCAAAACTTAACCTATTTACATTCAGCAATTAATGTTGTTTTGCTTACCCAAATTTGCAAGTAAAATAAATTATCGGATAACGATGTCGTTCAGGGCTTTTTCGCCTGCAAAATCGTTGAGACGCTTAAGCAGCTCCTCTTTGGAATATAAAAGTTCCTGCTTGATGGTGCCGTTGGAAACTTTTACGTAAAGAATTTTTTCGCGCACAAAAAGGTCATCCGTATATCTGGCAACGGTATTCCCCACCAGGGTCTCCCACTCCCCTAGCAAGCGCGTTTCCAGCACCTTGCCCTTCAGCTTGTAGGCTGTAAGCAGGTGTTGGATGGCATCCTTGAGGCTATGGTCGTTGGTGCGGCGCATGGTGGGAGTTACGGGTTGCGAGTTACGAGTTACGGGTTGTAGGTTGTAGCTTGAGTAGCAATAATGTCTCAGTAAAAGTAATAATAACTCACAACTCGTAACCCGTAACTCGTAACTACTCCCCAAATAATTCCCGCTCCACAATTTCGCAAATAATGTGCCCGAGCAAGATATGTATCTCTTGTACACGGGGCGTATCCGTGCTGGGCACTTTTAGCAGCACATCGCAATACTCGTCCATTTGCGATATGTTTTTTCCCGTAAACCCGATTACGATGAGCCCTTGTTGGCGAGCCTGTTTCACGGCGTTTACTACGTTGGCGGAGTTGCCCGAGGTGGAGAGAGCCACCAGCACATCGCCCCTACGGCCTTTGGCCTCAATCAAGCGGCTGTACACCTGGTCGAAGCCGAAATCGTTGGCCGTGGCGGTAAGGTATGACGTGTTTACGTGCAACGCCTCCGCATCCAGCGGCTTACGGTCGAGGTAATAGCGACCGCTCAGTTCGGCGGCCAAGTGCTGGGCATCGGCCGCGCTGCCGCCGTTGCCGCAAAAGTGTATAGAAAAGTTGTTGCGCAGGGCCAAAAAAATCAGCCCCGCTACTTTCTCCGTGGTTTGCAGCAAATCCGCATCTGCCAATACCGCTTGCTTAAGCTGCACCGATTCCTGTATCCGCCGTTCAATCCGCTCTATGTGGGTCATACTGTTGTTTGGCTGAAAGGCAAAGATATTAAAAACCTATCGCCTTTGGGCACCGTGCGGCACAGTATGGAGGGCGTTGCCCTCGGCTGATATATGATGCCCCTTTGGGGCGTTTACACCATTCACCAATTAACGGATCAACTGATATACCGATCAACCGATTAACCGAAACCAAACCGCCCGCAGCACAAAATAGAGATGGAATGCCACTGCCTGTAGCCATCCGTAATGTTTCACGAAAATATTTAAACGCTCTTTCCAGCCGGTTTGCTGGTGCTGTTTGCTGAAACCGCCTACCAAGTATTTAGTAAGCACCATTTGTGTGCTTACAATGCTTTTGGCATGCTTGAGCGCGCTGATGCCCCAATCCACATCGGCACTTACGCGGTATTGCAGGTCAAATTCGCCAGCCAAAGCACGCTTAACAATGATGGACTGGTGGGATATTACCTGCCCGTGCCGAAAGCTCTTCCACGTAAGTTCTGCGGGTACTTTTCGGGTGGTTAGTTGGCTACGGGTGCCGAGGATGGTGCCCGCTTCGTCGATAAAATGGGTTTCGCCGTAATATACATCGTCTTTCAAACCCCACTGCCCATATAGCTTCATCAGCGTATCGGGTGCCTCGATGTAGTCTCCCGTATTGATAAACCACACATAACTGCCCGTAGCGGCCCGCAAACCCTTGTTCATGGCATCATATAGGCCGCGGTCTTTTTCGCTGCTGTAATAGGCTATGCGGGCTTTGTATTCGTTTGCCACTTCCACGCTGCCGTCGGTAGAGCCGCCGTCGATAACGATGTACTCTATATTTGGATAGGTTTGGGCAACGATATTCTCGATGGTGGCCCGCAGGGCATCCTTGGCATTCCATACCACGGTAACGATGCTTACCTTGGGGTATGGGCTACTGTTTGGCATTAGTGGCTTGTTTCTTTACCCAACGGTGATAGCCCTCATCCATAAAACCCACCGCATAGGCAATGAGTTGGGTGTAGGCCGCCACTACAGATAGGGCACCAATTTTCATATTATCGTGCTTACTGGTGGCGTGGGCAAAGATGGCAAAGGTGTATAGAATGAGAAAACGCACCATCCATCCGCCCAAGCCCGGCGCGGCCAAAAGCATAACGGGTATTAAACACAGATATAACAGGAATAATGCCGGGAAAAAGTGAACGTACTTCAGTTCTTTGGGGTAGAAGCTGTGTACATTGATACGCGCCCTACCGAAGAACTTCAATTGCTTGAAAAACTGCTTAAAATTGGTGCGGCGTTTATGGTACACGTAAGCCTCCTCAATCAACCCGGTTTTAAATCCGGCGTTGATGATGCGGATACTGTACTCAATATCCTCCCCCATAAAGGGAATCTTAAACCCGCCCACGGTTTCGTAAACCTTGCGCGAAATACCCATGTTGAAACTGCGCGGGTGGTACGGGCCCAAGTTGTTCTTTTTGCCCCGGATGCCGCCAGTGGTAAAGTAGGAGGTCATGGAGTAGCTGATGGCCTTCTGCACGTCGGTAAACGAATCGTGGGCCGCATCTGGGCCGCCAAAGGCATCGAGGCCACGCCCTGTAACATCTTGGTGTACGGCCTGCATATAATGCGGCGGCACAATAATGTCCGAATCAAAAATAATGAAGTAGTCGCCCTTCGCCCTTTCAAAACCATAATTGCGGGCAAAGCCTTGTCCACCGTTAGGCTTGTAAAAGTATTTCACGTCGAGCCGACCAGCATAACCCATCACAATATGCTCGGCACTCAGCTCGGGCTTGCTGCCGTCTTCCACTACTATTACCTCAAAGTGCTTGTAGGTTTGCAGCAAAAGGCTTTCCAGCAGTTCCCGTATCTCGTCGGGGCGGTTGTAAAGGGGGATAATGAGGGAGTAGAACATGCTCAGTAACCGATGCGCTGGCTGATGAGATAATCGTTGCGGTCGGCGGCACTACGGGAAATAAGCTCCGCCAAAAAACCCGTTAAAAACAACTGTACGCCTATGATGATAGTAATAAGGCCCAAATAGAAAAGAGGGCGTTCCGTCATGCCATAGCCTGCAAAAAAGAATTTGCTGATGGTGAGGTATAGTAATATCAAAAAGCCGAAAAAGAACACTATCAAGCCCATGGTACCGAAAAAGTGCATGGGCTTTTTGCTAAAACGGGTAACGAACAGGATGGACAGCAAATCCAAGAAACCGTTGATAAAACGGTTCATTCCGAATTTGGTAACCCCATATTTTCGCTCACGGTGCTGCACCACTTTCTCGCCTATCCTACCAAAGCCCGCCTGTTTGGCAATAACGGGGATATAACGGTGCATTTCGCCATAAATCTCCACGCTCTTTACCACTTGGCGGCGGTAAGATTTAAGGCCACAGTTCATATCGTGCAGCTTGATGCCCGTAAAATAGCGGGTAACGCCGTTGTACAGCTTGGTCGGGATGGTTTTGGAAAGTGGGTCGAAGCGTTTCTGTTTCCAGCCCGAAACCAAATCCCACTGGCCGCTTTTGATGAGGTTGTACAGCTCGGGTATCTCGTCCGGGCTATCCTGCATGTCGGCATCCATGGTGATAATCACTTCGCCCTTGGAGGCTTGGAAGCCTTCGTTCAACGCTGCCGATTTGCCATAATTGCGCTGGAACTGGATGGCCCTTACCCGTGGGTTTTCTTGGGCGAGGTTTTGCACTACCGCCCAAGAATTGTCTCGGCTGCCGTCATCCACAAACACCACTTCATAGTCATACCCCTCTTGCTCCACCACCCGGCGAATCCAGGCATGCAGTTCGGGGAGGCTTTCCTCCTCGTTGTAAAGCGGTATAACGATGGATAAATCCATTATTGATCGATAACGGTGGTTGATTCAAACGTAGGTGCCGGCTCGTGCTTGCGCGTGGATAGCCAAAACACCAAAGCCACGATGGCAGCTCTCTTTGCCGCCATCGTGGC
>CAYYZT010000097.1:0-2335 GCA_964476015.1 uncultured Chitinophaga sp. | reverse complement strand
GAGCTGCCACCAACAACCCTACCACATAGCCCGCAATAGAACGGCCAATGGTGGGCGCATAGCTTTCCTCTTTCATTTTGGTAATGGTATCGTCAATGGTCTCTTCGGGGGCGTTCATCCATTGCATCATTTCAATGCTTTGCTGGATGGTATATTCCTTTAGGCGCACTACCAAATCGGGGTCGATAACCGCATAGAGCAGGTAGCCAAATATCAACGGCAGTAATATGCCGAACACCGCCACGGAGAAAGCCCCGCCAAAAGCGGTTTTGAAACTGATAAACTTGCCGTGCGTTTTGCGGTATTGCTGTATGGTAAAAATCATCATGCCGATAAGGATGAGATTGCCCAACAACTGCATGGAGGTTTTAAACATTACTTCGCCACCGATGATGTATAGTATCAAGGTATAGCAAATGCTGAGGATGCCGGAGATTACCCCATTCCTCAATCCTAGTTTTTGAATGCTGAGAGGCATACTTTCGCTCATGGCTTAGCGGTTTTCGTTTAGATAAACTTGCCCGTTGTTCACTGTGCCCACTACCCTGCCGGTAAATTCCTTTCCCACGAACGGGCTATTTTTGGAGCGCGACTTAATATCTTTTTCGGTAAAGGTCCACTTCGCTTCCGGGTCAAAGATAGTTAGTTCGGCGGGTTCTCCTGCTGCAATTTCGGGTATTTCCAGCCCTAATATGTCGCGCGGGCCAACGGTGAGCTTTTCAATGATGGTTTCCAGCCCTACTTTTTTGCCCAGATAGGTATTCACTAGGGCAAAAGTGGTCTCGAAAGCCGTTATGCCGAAATCGGCCATATCAAACTCCAAATCCTTGCTTTCCGGGTCGTGCGGGGTATGGAAACTGGCAATGGTATCGATGGTGCCGTCTTGCAGTGCCTTTACCAGTGCTTGGTTGTCGGCCTTGGTGCGCAGGGGCGGCATCAGCTTGTAGTTGGTGTCGTAGTCCAGTAGCAAGTCGTCTTCCAAGGTAAGGTTGTACGGCGTAACGGAGCACGTTACCAACAACCCCTCTTCCTTGGCTTTTTTGATATGTGCCACCGATTGCGGCGTGGAAACATAGGCGAAGTGCAGCCGGCTTTCGGTGTAGGCCAATATATCCAAATCGCGCTTTACCATCAGCTCTTCGGCCAAGTGCGGTATGCCGTGCATGCCGAGCAAGGTGCTGTTGATGCCCTCGTTCATTTGGCCGCTTTTGGCAATGCTTTTTTCAAATGGGTGGCTGATTATCAAGCCTCCGAATGGCTTTACGTAAAGCAAACCTCTAAGCGTAAGCCCGGCATTGAGCGATGAGCCGAACCCATCGCCAAAGGCAATGGCACCGGCCTCGTGCATGTCGTGCATTTCGGTTATGTCCACCCCCTTGCAGTCTTGGCTCACGGCACCGATGGGCAGCACGTTTACCACGCTGCCCTGGCTTTTGCGGATTACGTATTCCACTTCTGATTTGGAGTGTAGCGCAGGCTTGGTATTCGGGTTCATCAACACCGTGGTATAGCCCCCCGATGCGGCGGAGCGGACGGCGGTATGCAAATCCTCGCGGTGCTCGTGGCCCGGGTCGCCTATAAAAGCGGCCATATCCACCCAGCCGATGGAAACGTGCAGGTTATCGCCCGTTATCTCTTTTAGCTTTTTGTCGTTGGAAATGGAATCGGCAATCTTCTCTATTTTCCCTTTACGGATGAGAATATCTTGTTGCCGGGCGGCCGTTTTACCGGCAGTGTCAATTATTCGGGCAGCCCTGATGATGATATCCATGAGTGGTTTAATCGCTCTCGGTTTATTTCATAAAGCGCAACAACAGCGCCTCGATTCCGGCAAATACAAGCACAAAAATAATACAAAGTTTCCACAGAACAATTCCGCGGTCGAACTCCTGCACCAAGCCCGCAAAATTGGCACTGCCCGCATCCAGCACGGCAATGTTGCTGTTGGGGTATCGGTTCTTCAGTTCGTCTTGCGTATAGTACTCCGCCACCGATTCGCTGCGGTTGTAGTTAAAAGCGGTGAGGGCCAATGTTTTGCCCTCTCCGTCCTGCACTTCAAAGATACCCGCATCGCGCAGGCTTTGGTCGTTTACGGTAAGCAAAATACGGTTGCCGCCAATGCGTTGCTGCGGGATAAATTCGGCGGTTTTGCCTTTCATTTTCAGCGAAGCATCGGGGTTGATGGCTTCGGCGATTACCTCCACCACGTTGTCGTTGCCCAAGGTGTAGGCGGGAGCCTGCAACTGGCCGCCGCTGAGGGCCATTTTATACAACATCGGCACAAAGATGGCGTGTACGGGGAAATCGGTTACATCTCTATCCAATGGGCTTGCGG
>CAYYZT010000096.1:3049-10219 GCA_964476015.1 uncultured Chitinophaga sp. | reverse complement strand
TATGGGACTGGTAGACAACTCCGTAGGAGTTCAACATCTGTAGAAAAGCCGGGAGAGAGACTGGTAGCTCCGTAGGAGCCCAACATTACTTTTAACACGGCTTTTAATGTCCAAATGGTATAAGGCAATTATTCTTGGGTAATTATCGTATCGTTTATAGAATTAAGCCCTACCATAAAATCAGCATATTTAGGGTCATACATATGGCCAGGTTGCTGGAATAATAGCACGGATGTGGGCAAAGCCCCGTTCGAGTTCCAAATTGTACCAGCGGCAGTGAAGATGCAATATAGCATTATTAATCCAAATATATTCGGGCAATGCCTTTAAAAGGCTGGCCGTTATATTCGGTTAGCATGCCCGTAATAACAACTTTTCCATCAGGCTGTACCAGCAAGGCTTCCAATGTGGGGCCACTTACGCCTTTGCCTGCCGAAAACGACTTATCCAAAGACCCATCGGCATGCATCCGCACCAGTGGACCTAAATAAGTGCCATCTTCAGTCAATAGATAGCCCCCAATTAATAATTTGCCATCGGGTTGCAAAGTGATATAGGTAGTATTACTATTCACCGTTGCGTTAAAAGTATGGTCTATGCTTCCATTGGTATTGAGTCTAACCATAGAGGTGCTTATAAAGATTGGTTTATTGTCTGCCTGCACCGCAATGGATAAAATGCCGGTATAGTTGCCCCCGGGCCTAAAGGTTTCGTCCAAAGTACCATCGGCATTCAAGCGTGCTATACCTTTTATGTTCAGCCCGTTTATATAGGAAAACCATCCGCCTATATACATTTTGCCGTTATCCGCAGGCACTATGGTCTCAATTGGTCCGTCGATGTTGGTTGACATATCAAAAGTAGTATCAATACTTCCATCGGGGTGGAGCCTTACCATACCATAAGCAGGAATGGTGTTAAAAAACGAAAAGCCACCTCCGACAATAATCTTTCCATCAGGCAAAAGCCTAACCGAACGCACACTGCTGGTAACGGCAAGTCCCGGTGCGCCAGTTCCTGGATTGAAGGTATGGTCGAGGCTGCCGTCGGCATTAACGCGTGCTATGCCACGCCTTGGGATGCCATCGTAATGCGTAAATGCCCCACCTATAATTATTTTACCGTCAGGCTGCAAAGCTATTGAGCGCACAGTAAGGTTGGCACCGCCACCTGTACCTTGCCCGGGGTTGAAGGTACGGTCGAGGCTTCCATCATGGTTAATGCGCACGATACCCCGCCTTTCCGTGCCATCATAAAATTGAAAGCCGCCTCCCACTATTATCTTTCCATCGGGTTGCAGCGCAAGGCAATTACCCACACCGCTCACAATGCCCAAGCCCGGATTGAAACTGTTATCTAAATTGCCGGCAGATGTGTTGTCGTTCTTATTCTTGATGCATGATAAGAAGATAAGCGATAGTAGCCAAAGTAAATGGACAGCCTTTTTCATGTGCGGAATTGTTTTGGTTTGCGATAAAAGCAACATGTCAGCACGACTAATCCATGCTAACACGTTAGAGTTCCCAATATAAAGACTGTCTTTAAGGATATTATCCGTATTGCCCCTGATTTTTATATAGGTATTCTCCCGAAAAATGAAATTTTTCAGTGAATAGTGGTGGGGCTTTGTCCTATTTAGTGGGGCTTCAGGACACTTCCTGCAGCTTGATAATATACTCGTGAGGCAAAGGCTCTCCTACGGCTTTAGCTCTATCACGTTTAGGTACCTCTCGCCAATAACCACGGCTTCGGTATTGCTGGCGTAGTCGTTGGCCAGCCAATATTGCACGGTATAGGTTTGCGAGCCGCTTATACCGGTATCGATAAAGCTCATGGAAAGGTTGCCCGCAAAGCGCAGCCAAAAGTTGGTGGGCACATAGTTGGCTGGGTGCAATATAACCGAGCTGCGGCCAATTTCCACGCCGCCGCGCATTACCCTAAAGTAGGCGTGGCTAGGGGAGTAGGCACTGGCGTTGTCGCCCTCTATGCGTGCCGTGAGGCTAATCATAACAATACCGCCCGAGCCTATGGTTTTAGTTACGGAGAACCCGGTCACGTCTTGCCAGGTACCCGGAGCCCAACCCCCGAAGTAACTATTGGTATAAGTGCCCGTATTATTTCCGCTCAGCACCAGTTCGCTGGCCGAAGTATTGCTGGCCACGGTTTGGCCCGTAGGCGCCCCGCTTGATACGCTTAGGGTGCCATTTGCATCGGCCACTACCACGCCACCGGGGGCAAGGTCGGGTACCCGCACCTCGTCTCCGCCAATGGTTACGCGGTCAATATAGGTATAGCCGCCCGCATCGCGCACGTCGGCTTTGATAATATCTTTGATGGAGCTGCCCAAGGAGCCGCCGTGCGTTTCTTTGATAGCCCAACGAAGCTCGTTTTTATAACGGCCAAAAATCATATCGGAACTCCACCATGCCATGCCGTTGCCATCTGCGGAAGAAGGGTTTCTAAAGTTGATATATTGCCCGTCGAATTGGTTGTTGGAACCGCCCACCCACATAAGCGATGGGGCCGGAAAGCCATTGCCCGTAGCATTGGCCGTGGTAAGGTGGAATTTGGCCTGTGGGCTGCTGGTGCCCAGGCCCACGTTGGTGCCGTTATCAAACAACTGGCTACAAACAGCTACGGAGCCGTTGTTTTTGATGATATAGTTGGCCGTGGTACAACCTACCGGCCCAGTGGCACCAGTGGCCCCCGTTAGCCCTTGGGAACCCTGAATGCCTTGGATACCTTGCGGGCCTTGTGCGCCAGTGGCGCCCGTTGCCCCTGTTGCGCCAGCTATGCCTTGCGGACCTTGGGAACCAGCGGCACCCGTAGCCCCTGTTGTTCCAGCTATACCCTGTGGGCCTTGGGAACCAGCAGCACCAGTTGCTCCTGTTGCGCCAGCTATGCCCTGTGGGCCTTGGGAGCCAGTAGCACCAGTAGCACCCGTTGCGCCAGCTATGCCCTGTGGGCCTTGGGAGCCAGTAGCGCCTGTTACACCTGCTATGCCCTGTGGGCCTTGGGAGCCAGTGGCACCCGTTGCACCTGTTACACCTGCTACGCCCTGTGGGCCTTGGGAACCGGCAGCACCAGTAGCCCCTGTGGAACCCGTCGCGCCTGTAACACCTGCCACGCCTTGTGGACCTTGAGAGCCAACGGCTCCGGTTGGCCCAGTTAAACCTTGCGGACCAGCAGGCCCCTGCGGGCCTATGGCAGCTTTCCATTGCACCCCGTCATAATACCAAAATTGGTCGAAATCGGTATCATACACCAGCAGTCCATTGGCCGGGCTAGAAATGGCCGTACGTTGTGCAGTGGTTACCCGGGGTATCAAAATACCCTTGTCGGTAGCATCTATCTCCAATGCCGAACTGGTATGCGGCGTATTGGTGCCGATGCCCACACTTCCTTGCCCAAACACCTCTGGGCTTATCAAAATGGTTAAACCGGCAAGCAGCAAACGTAAAGTCTTTTTCATGTACTGGAATTTAGTAATGGGGTGTATGAAAGGTATTATACGCAATAGTGCTTTTTAAGTTAATGCAAACTTTACAATTGCGCTAATATTTTTTAAAGTTTTTATTCATTTTACGTAAACCCACCTACCCAATAACACCGATATAGTTTGGCACAAGGATTGTATTCTTACTTCTAACCAAAACCATTGTTATGGCTACAAATAAGAAAATCGCAAACAAGGCCAAAGGCACATTGCAAAAGGCCAAAAACACGGCCAGCAAGGCCGTTGATGAAGTGAAGGAAAAGCTGGGTGCCGGCAACGGCAAAAAACAGCAACACAAATAGCTTCATGCAATATTTTTAATGTTTCAAGAGCATCGGAATACCGGTGCTCTTTTTATTTTAACCCAAGCGAGATCCGACACTAAGCCGAAAAATCCAAGACAGCTCTCGCCTGCACCACCCACCTCAAAGAGCGGTCAGGCCACTGCCCGCCGGAGTGGCCTGACCGCCCGTACAAGTGGGGTCGAGATTTGGTAACTTGTGTGGCGGAACCCAGTCCCAAAAAGCGGTCCGGACACTAATGCAGGAAACTCCAAGACAGCTCTCGCCTGCACCACCCGAGTGTCCGGACCGCCACATGCACCCAATCTGTTGGGTCGTCGATATGCCGTCCCACCTCAAAGAGCGGTCAGGCCACTGCCCGCCGAAGTGGGAATGTCCACACACCAAAAAAGCCGCCCTGCTCTCTCTACAGGGCGGCTTCCATGAAAACCAGTGTATAATTTTTTTGCAATGGCACCTGGCTGCGTTAATCGGCAAGCCATTATCTTTTATTTGTCACCAATTAACCAATCAACCAACCATCAGCACCGAGGCACGCCGCAGATGTGAACCGCTTTGTGTCCCGATGGGTTATTAGATGACGAATCGGGGCAGCGGGCCACGTATGGCCGGCTGAACAACAGCAGGAAAAACAGCACGCCCGCCGATGGGTTTATCAAATGTTGTGCGCGCATATAGCTGGGTTGGTTTAAACCAAAAATAGCTTGGCACGGTATCCGTTTTGGTTAACGGATGGTTAAAGCGCGTTAAAGATTGTTAAGCATAAGTTTTGCAGGGAGTTATATAATACATTTGTAGCGTGAACAAGTATAACATAACGGCGGTAACGGTTTTGATGGGCCTTTTGGTGGCCTCGCTGGTGAGCATACAGGTGTACTGGATAAACAATGCCATAGCCTTGCGCGAGCAGCAGTTCAACCGCCACGTAAAGGATGCCCTCATCAATGTGGCCAACCGCATTGAGCAAGCCGAAACGTGGAACTACCTTACCGGGGCCACCGATTATGCGGGCTATGCCTTTCAAGGCAGCCCCAACAGCGTACACATTGTGCAGCACGAGGTGTTTGAGCCTAGCTGCGGGGGCAAGATGGAACCACAGCCCGCACCCCAAGAGGAGGTATTGCAGCACGAAAAATTCTCCTTCGCCAGCTACGAGGCCAACTCAGTGGTGCCCGAAACCATGGTGGAGCTGGATACCACTATGAAGCAGGACTCCTCCGGCTGCACTTTTTACCAGAGCGTTATCTGCATACAGGTGGATGATTCCGCACAGTGGTACACCTTTACCCACAACAGCCCCGAACAGATACAAACCACCCTTACCAGCAAAAGCAATATACTGGAGCAACGCCGCCAAATGGTGAGCAACCTTTTTCTGCGCCTGCTGGAGCCGCCCACCATTGGCGACCGCGTGAGCAAGGAAGACCTGCAACTGTATATTGAAGAGGAGCTGAAACGCCGCGACATCAATACCGATTACGAGTATGCGGTGTACAACAACTTCGGCATGCCGGTGTACAACAGCATGGGTTTCGGCAACAACATGCCGCAGCTCTCGCACCGGGTAATCCTGTTCCCGAACGACGTTTTTGCCACGCCCAACCAATTGATGCTCTATTTCCCCAACAAGCAGGCTTATATAGTGAGCAGCTTGGGCGTGATGGCTTTTTCGAGCATGCTGATTATCTTGGTAATCACGCTGTGCTTTGTGTACACGGTGTACATCATCTTCCGCCAGAAAAAACTGTCCGACATGAAAACGGACTTCATCAACAACATGACCCACGAGCTTAAAACCCCCGTGGCCACCATATCCCTCGCCAGCGAAATGCTGATGAACCAAAACGTGGCCGAAGACAGGGCCCGCCTGCAACGCTTCGCCAACGTGATACACGAGGAGAATAAACGCCTCGGCGGGCAGGTGGAGAAGGTGTTGCAAATGGCCGTGCTGGACAAAGGCGAGGCCAAGCTGAACCTATCGCACGTGGACGTACACGAGCGCATTAAAGCCATTGTGGACAAAATGGCCCTGCAAATGGACGAGCGCAGCGGCGATTTCTCGCTTAAGCTTACCGCCACCCGCAGCCAGATAACCGCCGACGAACTGCACCTTACCAATATCGTTACCAACTTGGTGGATAATGCCATCAAGTACTCGCAAGACGCGCCACACGTTACGCTGGCCACCGAAGACTCGGCCAACGGCATCGTTATCAGCGTGGGCGACGAGGGCATCGGCATGACCAAGGAGCAACAGAAACGCGTGTTCGAGAAGTTTTACCGCGTGCCCACGGGCAATATACACAACGTAAAGGGCTTCGGCCTTGGCCTAAGCTACGTGAAAGCGATGGTGGAGGCCCACGGCGGCAGCATCCGCCTGCGCAGCGAAATTCACCGGGGCAGCACGTTCGAGGTGTTTTTGCCCTATACCACAAACCACTAAAAATTTATCCATCCCATGGAAACTACCGCATCCAAAGTGCTCTTGCTGGAAGACGACCCGAACCTGGGCTTCGTGCTACAGGAGTTTTTGCAACATAAAGGTTACAACGTGAAGTTGCGCGAAGACGGCGAACTGGGCCTGAAAACCTACCACGAGGAGCCTTTCGATATCTGCATCGTGGATATTATGATGCCGAAGATGGATGGGTTTACCTTTACCAAGCAGGTGCGCACAACCGATACCGAAACGCCCATCATCTTCCTCACGGCCAAGAGCATGAAAGAGGACAAGATAGAGGGCTTCAAGCTGGGCGGCGACGACTATATTACCAAGCCTTTCAGTATGGAAGAGCTGGAGCTACGGGTAGAGGCCGTATTGCGCCGCAGCAAGGGCACCGCCGGGCAGCCGGAAGAGAAGAAAGTGTTCCAGTTGGGCGAATATGAGTTTGATTACCCATCCCAACGCCTCGCCCGCAAAGGCGAGCAAACCAGCCTTACCACCAAAGAGGCGGAACTGCTGAAACTGTTGGCCCTCAACAAAAACCGCGTATTGGAGCGCGAGATAGCCCTGAAACTGATTTGGGGCAACGACAACTATTTTACCGGCCGCAGTATGGACGTGTTTATTACCAAACTGCGCAAATACCTAAAAGAAGACCCCACCGTGGAAATTGTGAACGTACACGGCACGGGGTATAAGCTGATGGTGGGGGAGTAGTTATCGGTTGATTGGTTGATCTGTTAATCGGGATTACTATGAGGGGGCACTAGAAAGTCGTGTCATGGTGAGCATAGTCGAACCATGACGGCTTGAAGTTTGCGAGAACACTATTTCCCCTCAATCAACGCCTTCAGCTTCTCCGGGTAATTGGTGATGATGCCGTCCACGCCTTTTCGCATCAGGGTTTTCATGTCGTCGGTTTCGTTCAC
>CAYYZT010000096.1:0-3039 GCA_964476015.1 uncultured Chitinophaga sp. | reverse complement strand
CGTTCACTGTCCACACAAAGCATACAAGTCCTTGGTTGTGCAGTTTTTTGATATACTTGGCCCGTGCGAATTTTAGATTGGGGTTGATGCCCGTCACACGCCCGTTGGCCCCGATGCCGTTGCCCCAACGCACTTGGTCGTCGTAAGACAGGCCCGCCATCGCCCCCACTATCAGTTGGTACACCGTTACCTGCGTATCGATGGCCAGCCAATTCTCCACCACTTCCGGGTGAAAGCTTTGCATATGGCACCACTGGTAAGCATTAAACTCCTTGATAACGTCCAGCGTTTTTTGCTCGATGCCTTGATACAATCCCCCTTTCGGGCTTTTTATTTCGATAAGCACCTTGGTTTGCCCGTTCACCAGTTGCAGCACTTGGCGCAGCGTGGGCAGCGGCTCGCCCTTAAAGGCATCGCCGTACCAGCTGCCCGCATCCAGTTGTTGTAGCTCGGCCAAGGTTTTGTCCTGCACGGGGCCTTTGCCCGTGGTGGTGCGGTCCAGCGTGGCATCGTGTATCACCATCACTTCGCCGTCTTTGCTCAGGTGGATGTCTATTTCGATAAAATCCACCCCAATATCCAAGGCTTTTTTAAAGGCTGCCAAAGTATTCTCCGGCGCGCTGCCGGATGCGCCGCGGTGGGCAATGATAAGCGGTTTCGGGTTCATGGCATCGTCGGGTATGGGGTCGTAGGCAAAGGCCGCCGTGCCGATGAGCAACAGGGCCAAGGGAATCAAAATCAGCAACAACCATTTGCGTTTCAACATGGCCTAAAATTACCTTTTTGGTATCAGTTTTCGATATTAAGTTTGGTTTGGGCTATTAATAGCTCGGGTATTATAATTGGTTATACACTGGGCCTGCGGTCAGACAGCTTATAGCTGTCCGACCGCTATAACGAGATAAAAACTGTAGAGAAGCTCCGTTTCTACTTGCTTGAAGCTCAGTACCGCCATATCGGTCGGACGGCTTTGGGCCGTCTGACCGATAGCATCTGTAGGTACCTCACCCATTTCATCCCCCTTTTTCGCGGTTTCGGCTATATAAAATGACGAAAAAACATCAAATCTCCCCACTAGTTGTTACCTTTACCTTGTTATAACCAAATTTTACATAGATTATGAAACTACTATCATTAGCCGCACTATTGTTGCTCAACACATCCCTGCTACTGGCGCAGGACATTAAAGTGGAAGCCGTTACCCGCACCATGAGCCAAGGCGAGCAACCGGGCTTTTCGGTAATACTGCCCCAAGCCGACGCAAAAACGGTAGAACCTGCCTGGGTGAGCACCATACAGGGCAAAGGCAAAATAAAGCCCGTAAAAGAAAACAATGAGTGGGTATTGCGAAACGGTATAGTACCCCAAATTAGCCAAGATACACTTACGGTGTATGCCCGTACCATCAGCACCAAAGAAGGCGTGGTGCTGGAGGTGTTCTTTAAAAACGCCACAGGTTTTATCGGCGAGGACAACAGCTTGGTACACCCACAAGCAGAAAAGTTTGTACACGACTTTGCCATCAAACAGCATAAAGTAACCATCCAAAACCAGATTAGCGCTGCCAAAGAGGTACTGAAAACGATTGAGAAAGATTATTCTGCCCACTCCAAAGAGTTGGACAAGCTGAACTCCAACATTACCAAGAGCAAACTGAAGATTGACGACAACAAAAACGCTATCAGTACCAACGACAGCGACCAAGAGCGCGTGCGCGAACAGATACAGGGCCAAAAGAAAAAGGTAGTGGATGCCGGCAAACTCTCGCCCGAGGCCAAAAAAGCAGAAGAGAAGAACTTGGGCACGTTGGACAAGCAACTAAGCAAGCTGATGAAGGATAAAGAAAAACTCCTGCAAGCCAACGTGAAGAACGAAACCGCCATCCGCGATGCCGAACTGGCCATTAAGAACAAGAACGTGGAAATCGAGGCCAAGCAAAAGCAGATTGCCGACCAAAAAGGCAAAATAAAAGAACTGGAAGACCAGTTGCTGAACGTGAAGTAACACGGCATGCTGCCCCGTAGCTTCCCACATTTCCCTGAGTTGCGCACCGCCCGGTTGCTACTGCGGCAAATAGTGCCCGCCGATGCGGCCGAGGTGCAAAAGCTGAGGAGCGGCGAGGCGTTGCGTTACCTGCCCCACCTTACCGAGAAAAGCATAGACGAGCACGCCGCGTGGATTGAACGCGTAAATGGCCAAATAGCCCGCAACGAGGCACTGCAATGGGCCATTACCCTTAAAGAACGGCCCGATCTGTTGCAGGGCACACTCTGCCTTTGGAACGTAGACCCCATTGCCAAGCGTGGCGAAATAGGCTATCATTTGGCTACCAACCTTTACCGGCAGGGCATTATGAGCGAGGCTCTATCCGCATTAATTGATTTTAGCAAATCGATAGGGCTTACCGCTTTGGAGGCTTTTACGATGCCGTATAACGAGCCGTCCATTGCACTGCTGCTCAAGTTCGGGTTTGCGCGCGATACCGTGGCCGAGGCACGGGTAAGCAAGGAGGAATTGGCAGGGAATGTGGTGTACACGATGTTGTTGTAAAAGGCTGTTGTTTGTACGGTCAGACGGCCACAAAGCCGTCCGACCGTTATAGCGGTGCTAAAGCACGGTAAGGTGGACGGCCGCGAAAAGGCCGTCTGACCGCAACCATTCCATCCCTTCCGGATTTTTGCTGCCTTCCGTGGTATATAAAAGCCTTATTTTTACCGCCGATGGAAACCAAATACATTGCTAAGACACTCTTCGGTTTGGAACCAGTGCTGGCAGAAGAGCTGAGGCAACTGGGTGCTGAAGGTATTGAGCAACACAACCGTGCCGTGGCCTTTAGCGGCAACAAGGCCATGCTGTACAAAGCCAACCTTTGGCTGCGCACCGCCACCCGCATTATGGTGCCCATAGCCAGCGGCATCGCCAACAACGAGGACACGCTATACAAGGCTGCACTGCAAGTGGATTGGGGCCAGTATTTCAGCCTCAACCAAACCTTTGCCATCCACAGCTCCATCAATTCGCCATTCTTTAACCATACGC
>CAYYZT010000095.1:0-10281 GCA_964476015.1 uncultured Chitinophaga sp. | reverse complement strand
CCCCAGGCGGATAATAGCCCCGAGCCTGTGGTATGCGCCTCGTGCCGCGCTGCATTGCCCGAAACATCGATATTGCCCGAGCCTACCAACCTTGTGCTCAAGTTTTCAGCTACTTGTACGGCACCGCTAATGCTGCCGTCGCCGCTTACTTCTAAGTTAAGATTATCGGATGTAATGGTGGTTTCCAAAACAATATCGCCACCGCTGCCATCGGTAATGCGCAGTGCCTGCACATCGGGCATGGTAATGTAAACCTGCATGGTAAGGTATTCCTTCACCGTTTTGCTAAAGTCTATTTTCCACTCGCCGTCCACCACGTCGGTAGTAATCAGGTCCATCAGGTTTTCCTCGGCTTCAATCGTTACCGAGCGGGCAGGGCCTTGGGTAACGTAGACGTCCGCATGGCGAACGACGTTTATCTTGTTGAAGTTCTGTAGCTCGAAAGATTGGGTGGTCATTACCCCGTTGCCTTTTTCGCAAGAAGCCATAAAAACAATGGCCGATAGCAGTAACACGGGCAATAAGTAGCGGAAAGCGTATAGTCTCGTTTCCATAATAGTCTGGTTTAGTGAACAAAACACCAGCAAATATGGGACCAACGAAACTGCTACGCTTTATAGATGCAGCTCATAAGTAAGGCACTGGTTGGGCGTAATGTTGATGGTATCTTCCCAAATATAGAGTTGCGATGTGTCGCCCGTAATGGTTCGGGCATACACGGTGTAGTTGCCGCTGGTGCGGCTCACGCGTACTATGCCATCGCCGTTTACGCAGCCCGGGTTGCCGGTGTAGTAGGTTTGTATGGTATCGATAATCTGGCCGCCCAACGATACCTCGATGGCACAACAGGCCACGCTGCTCCAAAAGCTTACGGTGCCGTTGTAGGTGCAGTTGCCACTGCTCACGTTGGCCAGTGGGTTGTAATTGGTGGCAGAGGGGTCCATACAGCCTCTATAAACGCAGCTACCGTCGTTGCGTTGGGCATGGGGGTCGAAGTTCTCCGATGCCGGGTCGGTGCAGCCGCCTTGGGAGCAACCGGTATTGAAAAGCGTAAAAGTGAGGCCAAGAAACAGCAGTGCGAGTATCGGCTTTTCCATAGGTAGCGTGGTGTGTTGTGTTAAAGGTAAGGGAAAGATGCAAATAGTTTGCCAATTTGGTTTATCAGTTGATTGGTTCATCGGTACATCAGTTAATCGGTTTATTGGTGTATCCTTTTATTGGTTGTAGTTGTTCAACTAGGGCACCTCTTTTATCTATCGCTAGGATATGTATCTGATATACTGATGAACTGATGTACCGATGAACCAATCAACTAATCAACCAATAACCTATTTTTACACCCATGACTGTTTTCCGACACGAGATACCGCTGCAACTGCGCTTTGCCGACCAGGATTCGCTCAACCACGTTAACAACGCCAATTACCTCACGTTTATCGAACTGGCGCGCATCCAATATCTGGAGCATGTGCTGGCCGTAAAAATGGACGAACGGTACAGCGTTATCCTTGCCAAAGCCACCGTGGAGTACCGCCGCCCCATCCATTTTGGAGACGACATCAAGGTATATACCCGCTGTACCCGCATTGGCAACAAAAGCTTTGACCTGGAATACGAACTGCGCAAAACCGATGGCACGGGGCAAACCATTATGGCCACCGCGCATACCGTGTTGGTAGCATTCGATTACCAAACCAATTTGCCAGTAACCGTACCCGACTACTGGCGGCAGAAACTCACCCTTTTCGATAACCCACAAACGTTGGCCTAATGAGATTTTTATTTGTAGTGATGGTAATGATGGCCTTGATTTCGTGCGACAGGCACCGGGGCAAATACATCAACGGCGTGGCACTGCCCGTGGTTACGGTGCCCGATAAAGATGGGCAGCCGTTGGCATTGGAATCGTTGCGGGGCAGCTTGGTACTGGTGGATGTTTGGGCCAGTTGGTGCAAACCTTGCCGCAAACAGCACCCCAAGCTGGTGAAGGTTTATGAGGATTTCCGCAACGCCCAGTTCCAAAAAGCGAAAGGCTTTACCATCTACCAAATATCGCTGGATGCCGATAGGGATGCTTGGCTCAAGGCCATCGAAAAAGATAACCTGCATTGGCCCTACCACGGCAGCGACCTCAAAGGTTGGGAAAGCGAAGTGGTAGCCCTCTACCAACTCGAAGCCATCCCTTCTTCATTTTTGCTGGACGAAAACGGCCTCATCATCGGCAAAGACCTCTCTGCCAACGATTTGGCCAAGGTGCTGGAAAATAGACTTTTGAAATAGACATAAGACAAAAACACGAATGACATTTCAACTGCGAAAGATTTTTTGCAGCAGTCTTGTGTCTTGTGTCTAACCCAAAGCCTGCCAAATTGTCCGCAAGCCTTTGAATGGCAGGGATTTTGACGTACCTTTGCAGCCTAAATTTCGGAGCTATGAGTAACGAAAAAGAGACCCAAGAACCTGTGGAAAACCAAGAGAACAATACCGCCCCAACCGAAGAGCAACAGCCTTCGGCCGATACAAACGCCCAGGCAGAAGCCCCAGTGGGCAACGAATGGCAGGCCAAGCACGACGAGTTGAAAGACAAGTACGTGCGCCTGTTTGCCGACTTCGATAATTATAAAAAACGCGTGGCCCGCGAACGGCTGGAGCTGATAAAGGATGCCAGCAAAGACGTAATGCTGAACCTGTTGCCCGTGCTCGACGACTTTGAGCGTGCCCTAAAAGCCGCCGAAAAAGCCACCGAAGTGGAACCCGTAAAAGAGGGTATGGGTTTGATACATAGCAAATTGCTGAAGAACTTGGAACAAAAGGGCCTTAAGGCCGTGGAACCAAAAGGGGAGCCTTTTGATGTGGAGTACCACGAGGCCATTACCGAAATACCGGCACCTACCGAAGACCTGAAAGGCAAAGTGGTGGATGTAGTGGAGAAAGGATATTATTTGAACGACCGCATCATACGGTACGCCAAAGTGGTGGTAGGGAAATAAACTAAACTATGCCTAGGGATTACTACGAGATACTGAGCGTTTCGCAAACCGCCAGCCAAGAAGACATAAAAAAGGCTTACCGCAAGGTGGCCTTGCAGCACCACCCCGACCGCAACCCCGACAATCCGGACGCGGAGCACAAATTTAAAGAGGCTGCCGAGGCTTACGAAATTTTGGGCAACGAGGAGAAGCGTGCCAAGTACGACCGATTTGGCCACGCGGGTGTAAAAGGCGGTGGCGGCTACAGCAACATGGACGATATTTTCTCCAACTTCGGGGATATATTTGGCGGTGCTGGCGGCAGCGGCGGCGGTGGTTTCGACCCGTTTGAGGCATTTTTTGGCGGACAGCGCGGTGGCGGCAGGCGGCAAGGTCGCCGGGGCACCAACCTGCGCATCAAGGTAAAATTGGACCTGAAGGAAATAGTTTACGGGGCCAAGAAAACCATCAAGATAAACAAACACGTGGCTTGCGACGTGTGCCACGGCAGCGGTGCCAAGGATAAGAACAGCGTTTCCACCTGCCACACCTGCAACGGGGCGGGCCAGGTGCGCCGTGTTACCCAAACCATTTTGGGCCAAATGCAGACTACCACTACCTGCCCTACTTGCCACGGCGAGGGCACATCTATTACCGCCAAATGCGGTAAGTGCAAGGGCGAAGGCAAGGTGTTTGGCGAAGATACCGTAACGCTGGATATACCCGCCGGGGTGGGAGAGGGCATACAGCTTTCCATGACGGGCCGCGGCAACGCGGGCGACCGTGGTGGTGCCCCCGGCGATTTGATAGTGGTAATTGAGGAGGAACAACACGAAGAGCTGTTCCGTGAGGAGAACGACATTGTGTACAACCTCAACATCAGCTTCGTGGATGCGGCCCTCGGCTTGCAGACCGATGTGCCCACCGTGGATGCCAAAGCCAAGATAAAAGTGCCCGCGGGCACGCAATCGGGCAAGGTGTTCAGGCTCAAGGGCAAGGGCATACCCAACATCAACAACCAATACGAAGTGGGCGACCAACAGGTGCGCGTAAACGTTTGGATACCCAAAAACCTGAGCGACGAAGAGCGCGATGTGCTGGAAAAACTGCGCCACTCGGCCAACTTCCAGCCGGGCAATACCAAAGAGGAAGGCGGCTTCTTTCAGAAGATGAAGGATATTTTCCAATAATGCCCCCGCTTACGGTTATTCTCGATCTCGACGGGGTACTTATTACCACCCCGCCGTGGAAGGCCGACGTGTTGCACGAAGACGGCTATTCGGCTTTCAACCAAACCTGCGTAGACTGCTTCAACGAGTTGCTAAAGGGTTTGGATGCCGAGGTCTGGCTGATTTCTACCCGTAGGAAAAATAAATCCTTATCCGAGTTTCAGGCAGTTTTCCATGCCCGTGGCATCCTTGCGCCGCTGGCAGGGCTGGTGCCCGTGTATGGCGATGAAATGGACCGCAAGGACGAAGTGCTGCGCTTTGTCCGTGGCAACAATATCCAGCACTATTTGATTATTGACGACAACACCGTGCTGCGCCAGTTGCCTAGGGCGGTTAAAAACCGTTGGGTGGAAACCCAATATCTGCAGGGCTTTAACCAAGCAAAGTTGGAAGAAGCCCGGCAATTGCTCCGGCAGCTTGTTTAGAGTGTGGTTAGATTAAACAAAAAAAGCCGCCTCGTTTTAAACGAGGCAGCTTTTTGTATGGTTAAACACCCCAGAATTACTTCTTGGCGTATTTCTTTTGGAACTTCTCGATACGACCGGCGGTGTCGATGAATTTCATCTTGCCAGTGAAGAACGGGTGCGATTTGTCGGAAATCTCCAAACGAACCACTGGGTATTCGTTGCCGTCTTCCCACTTCACTGTCTCGCGAGAGTTAATGGTAGAGCGGGTTAGGAAAGAGTATCCAGCAGAGATATCTTCAAACACCACAAAACGGTATGACTTAGGATGGATGTCTTTTTTCATTACTCGATTCTTTAAGGGAACGCAAATATACGCAGGTTTTTTAAAAAAATCAACCTCTTTGCATTTGTTTCCAAACATTAGCGCAAGGGGGCGTATGTCAACGGGGTTTCGGGCACATCATTCGGCGTGCGGCCTTGCAGTACGGGCAGCTTGGCCTTGGGCAAATGCGGCAGTATCAGTTTGGATACGTACTCGCACTCTTCCAACAACGGAAAGCCCGAGAAGATAAATGAACGGAAGCCCATATCCATATATCGGTCAATCTTGCCCAATATTTGCTCCGCGCTGCCGCACAGCGCACTGCCGCAGCCTGACCATGCCCTGCCTATGCCCGACCATACCAAAGGCTCTATGTACCCTTCCAAATCGGCGTTCTTGCGCAGCTCGTCCTGCCGCACCACGCCATACGATACCGAGTCTTGCCCGCGCGAGCGCAGCGCAAGGCCATAGTCCTCGTCTAGTTTAGAGATAAGTTTGCGGGCGTGGGCCTTGGCCTCTTCCTCGGTTTCGCGCACTATCATATGTATGCGCAGGCCGAAATCCAGCGTTCGTCCAAAGCGGGTGGCTCGCTGGGCCATGTCGCGCATGGTCTCGGCCATCTGCTCCTCGGTTTCGGGCCACATCAGGAACACGTCGGCTTTTTCCGCCGCCAGTTCGCGGGCAGGTTCGCTCATGCCGCCGAAGTACAGCAGCGGGCCGCCGTTTTGTTGGTAAGGCTTCACGGGGTCGGCAGGCAGGGTGAAGGTATAATTCTGCCCTTGGTGGTCGATGGTATCCGTGTTCCAGCCCTGTTTCAGTATATCTATTATCTCGCCCGACTTGTTGTAGCGGTACGTGTTATCCGTGCTATAACCGGGCAGGTCGGAGGAGATGATATTGATAATCAGCCTTCCCTCCAGCAAATGGTCGATGCCCGAAAGGATGCGCGCCAGCATGGGCGGGTGTATTTCGCCCATACGCACGGCCACGATGGGCTGTATCTGTTTCAGCTCCTTGGCTATGGCGGCGGCGAAGAACAGCGGGTCTTGCCCAACGGTGTAGGCCGAGGGCAGCAGAATGCTGTCGAAGCCCGCCTCGTCGGCTTTTTTGATGATGTTGGCGCAATGCTCAAAGCTGCTGCGGCGGCTGTCGTCCAGCACGCCGAGGTATTCCGTGTCGCCGTTGCAGGTATCCACAAACCAGCCTACTTCGGCCACGCGCTGGGCGGTTCTGATGGGGAGGGTCATTGGGGTTGTTTAGGTTAAAATGTGGGTGATGGGTTCGAAACTGGTGCCCGGTTCGCTCTAAATCCACGACATAAAAATACTTAAAGTCTATCAACTTAGTAGGATAAATTTCAAATAACCTCTTTGTCCATATTTTTTTGACACGGTAAAGACCTGTCAAAAGGAACCAACCTATTGATAAGTTGCTTATCTTATAATCATATTGTCCACACCTTCAAACCCTATCGATATGAAAAAGTGGAGACGGTTGAATGGCGAGCAAATAGCCATACCCATTAAAGAAGAAGTAGAAAACCTGATTTTGCGGGAAACGGCGGCAGGCAACAAGCTCAAAATCTGCATCGGTACCGATAGCGAGGTGCAGGGCAAAAAGGTGGAGTTTGCCACGGTAATTGTTTTCCTGCGGGAGAAGAAGGGCGGATTTATGCTCATCAACAACGAGGTGGTGCAGCAAAAAATGCCCCTCAAAGAACGGTTGTTGAACGAAGTGTCTCGCTCCATCGAAATCTCCTTTGCCCTGTGCGATTTGCTAGACCAATACGACATCGACCTAGAAGTACATGCCGACATCAATACCAATCCCAACTTCAAGTCCAACCCCGCCCTCAACGAGGCTATGGGCTACATCTTGGGGATGGGGTTTGCTTTCAAAGCCAAGCCCCACGCCTTTGCCAGTAGCTGCTGTGCGGATAAGATGATTTGAAGTTGGTTGATTGGTTAATCAGTTGATAGGTTCATCAGTTTATCTGTCCCTTGTCCGCGTCTCCGACGCGGATGTAACAGACATTGCGTCTCCAGATGCCTCTCGGCTCTCTCAGGGTGCAGTCCGTCATGCTTCGACTCCGTTCAGCATGACACAACCTATTTCACAGCTTTTTAACAACAATTACGGTTTTATTATTATCCTTTTGGGAAGGATTAGAGAAGCATTGCCTTGAGTGTCATGGTGAGCGTAGTCGAACCATGACGGCTTAGTGTTCACGATACCTTATCCCTCGTACTTCTTAAAAATAACCGAGGCGTTTTTGCCGCCAAAGCCAAACGTATTGCTCAGCGCGGCGCGAATGGGGCGTTGCTGGGCTTGGTTGAAGGTGAGTTTCAGGCGCGGATTAAAGGCAGGGTCGTCGGTAACGTGGTTGATGGTGGGCGGCACGGTTTGGTGCGCCACGGCCATAATGCTAGCCACGGCCTCGATGGCCCCGGCACCGCCCAGTAGGTGGCCCGTCATGCTCTTGGTGGCACTAATGTTTAGCTCATAGGCATGTTCGCCAAAAGCCTTCTCGATGGCCTGTATTTCCGAAATATCGCCCAGCGGCGTAGAAGTACCGTGTACGTTGATGTAGTCTATGTCTTCCGGCTGCATGCCCGCATCTTCCAACGCCATTTTCATTACGCGGTAGGCACCGTCGCCCTCTGGGTGGGGGGCGGTAATGTGGTACGCATCGGCCGTCATGCCGCCGCCTACCAATTCTGCATATATTTTGGCACCGCGGGCCTTGGCATGTTCTAATTCTTCCAATATAATGGCCGCACCGCCTTCGCCCAATACAAAACCGTCACGGTCCAAATCGAACGGACGGCTGGCTGTTTTGGGGTCGTCGTTGCGTTCGCTCATGGCGCGCATGGCCGTAAAGCCGCCCACGCCCGAGGGCGAGATGGCCCCCTCGCTGCCGCCGGCCACAATGGCATCGGCCTTGCCGAGGCGGATGAGGTTGAACGCATCGATAATGGAGTGGGTGGACGACGCGCACGCCGAAACGGTGGCGTAGTTGGGGCCCATCAACCCGTGCTTGATGGATATATGCCCGGGGGCGATATCCAGTATCATCTTCGGGATGAAAAACGGGTTGTAGCGCGGCGTGCCGTCGCCTTTGTAGTAGTTGCTTACTTCCTCTTCAAAGGCATTGATGCCACCTATGCCGCAACCCCAGATAACGCCAATACGATAACGGTCGAGCTTTTCAAGGTCCCAACCGGCATCTTTGATGGCTTGGTCGCTGGTGGCCATGGCAAAATGGGCAAAGCGGTCCATTTTGCGGGCTTCCTTACGATCCAAATAATCCTCTGGGTTAAAGTCCTTTACCTCGCAGGCAAAGGTACAGCGGAACTTGCTGGCATCGAACAACGTAATAGGTGCCGCGCCGCTTTGGCCCGCTACCAATGCATTCCAGTAGGCATCAACAGAGTTGCCTATTGGCGTTACGGCGCCAAGTCCGGTAACTACGACGCGCTTAAGCTGCATTAAAACGCTTTTAGTTCTTAAGCTGCTCTTCCAAGTAAGCCACGGCTTGGCCTACAGTGGTGATGGTTTCGGCCTGCTCGTCGGGGATGGAGATATTGAATTCTTTTTCGAATTCCATAATCAGTTCCACCACATCAAGTGAGTCGGCACCAAGGTCGTTGTTGAAGCTAGCCTCTGGGGTCACTTCGCTTTCGTCAACGCCTAATTTATCTACTATAATTTTCCTTACTCGTGCTGAGATGTCAGACATGGTCGGGGGTTTTTAATGGGTCTGGCTCCTAAAATAACTTACCGGGCAAAATTAACCTTTTTAAAGCCACATAACCAAATTTAGGATTTTATTTTAGTCCACGGTCCACGGTCCACGGTCGACGGTCCATGGATAATGGAAAAAGAAACAAAATCGGTTGCAGCTCTTTGACTGGATACCGCAACCTCACTTGATATACTATAATATAAAGTCAACCGTGGACTGTGGACCGTGGGCCATCGACCGTTAAACAATTTCTCCTTACCTTTGGATTGAACCAAACACATTTCCTGGCTTGGCGAAGAAAGGTATTATATTGGATTGGGAGCCGGAATGTTCTTTTGAGTTGGTCGCCATCGTCTCCTCCGCTCGCGACTACCGTATTTGTTGGCTCTTGAACCACCAACTGGGCTATCAGTTGGAATGGAAGGAGGAGGTGCCCCTCGTGATTGCCAAAAAAAGGCAACGCGCCCTGTTCAACCTTTTTGCCTACCACGACGAACTCAATTGGCAGCAATATTATTTTATTAACAACAAGCACCTTGCCGACCACTTGGTGCCCGAACTGAAGCAGGTGGACCATTTCCTGCTAATTGACGGCAGCAGTGCCGAGCCGGAAAAGATTCGCGTAATGGATGTCCTTCGCCAATCTCCTTTGGTACAGGCCGTGTTCGATGTGGAAGTGGATAGTTTAAAATCGAAGAAAAACCTCATTTTCGAATGATACCACAATATAACAGAACCAAAATTATAGCTACCGTAGGGCCATCCAGCAACACGTATGAAATGTTGCTGGAACTTGTGAAAACGGGCGTGAACGTGTTTCGTTTCAACTTTTCGCACGGCACGCACGAGCAGCACCTCAAAGTGTTTGAGCACATTCACAAAATAAACCGCGCCTATAAGCTAAACATCGGCATATTGGCCGATTTGCAGGGGCCTAAAATCCGCATAGGCGAAGTAAAGAACAACCGAATCGATTTGGAAGTCGGCATGGAGCTCACTATCACTAGCAACGAGGTAATCTCCACGGAAACCCAACTCTACATCAATTACCAAGAATTGCCCCGCGATGCCAAGCCCGGCGACAAGATTCTGCTGGACGACGGCAAGGTGGAGTTGCAGGTAGTCAGCTCCAACGGAAAGGACTTGATGAAGGTGAAAGTGCTGCACGGCGGGCCGCTTTCGAGCAAAAAAGGCGTAAACCTGCCCGATACCAAGCTCTCCACCTCGTCCATTACCGAGAAAGATAAGCGCGACCTGGAATTTGCCTTGGCCAACGGGGCCAACTGGATTGCGATGTCGTTCGTGCGCTCGCCGGACGATATTTTGGAGCTTCGCCAATTGATAGGCGACAGCCGCAAGCACCGCATCATTGCCAAGATAGAAAAGCCCGAGGCGTTGACGTGCATTGACGAGATTATTGCCGCCAGCGATGCCATTATGATTGCCCGCGGCGACCTTGGCGTGGAAGTGGCGATGGAGCGTATGCCCATCATCCAGAAAGATATTGTGCGCCGTTGCGTGGAGGCCCTGGGTGATCGCCCCCTCGACGAAGCCATCGACCGAGTCATCGACGAGCTCAAGGCCTGGGAGAGCGCGGACGACACCGCGG